>JANXNO010000542.1 GCA_025354075.1 Burkholderiales bacterium
CGTTTGACGGCCATGGAAATTTTTTTAGGTGGTTAGCCTTTTGTGGACGTAAATCAGCTTGAACGTGTGACATTTTTCTCACGCGGCAGCAGAAGTCGGGTGCTGTTGGCAGCGATAGACGACCTACAAGCAAGGTCAGATCGCTGCCGGGGCTGCTCCTACAACGCGAATCGCTGCGGGAATGCCTGATATTCGGCTGTAGCTAATTACTCGCCAGCAATGGCGCTTTCACCTACGTGCTTGATCTTTGCTATCAGCTTTCGCTCATAATCCTTATTATATTGGGGCTGAATGCCAAAAACGTTAAATATCGACTTGCCAACTAAATGACGTCTAGTCCCAATTAAATTGCGACTTTACGCCAAAAGCTATAAATAGAAATGACGGCTAAAAACCAAACCACAACGGTGCGAGCGGCGTTTGCACCGGGCGCTGTCCGCGAGCCTGCAGGACGGCGCGTGCACGGTCAGGCGCGCGTGGTGTGTCGAGCATGGCCTCAGTGTAGGCAAGAGTGTGAAAGATGATGTGCGCAGCGGGATAGCGGGCGGTGGCTAACGTGCGCGCCTCGGCGAGTTCAGCGCGCGCCGCAGGCGCTTGATCGTTCATGGCGAGCAGATAGGCGTTAAGCAGTCGCGCGGGTGCGGAGCTTTTGTATGCAGCGGTCGAAGTGATGTTTTGCAGCACCCGCAATGCGGCGGCGGCATCGCCGGCTCGGGCTGCGGAACACGCCTCGGTGGCGACTAACCAGAAGAACTCTGGCGAACTGGTAGGGAGCGCCAGTGCCGCCGCCAGTGCCTGCGTTCGCGGCAACACACTCGGCGCTTGCGCAGACATCGTGTTGTCAAGCATCACCATTTGCAGCGATAGCAGCACGCGCAGCACGGTGCGTTGCGGCGGTTGGTCGCTCGCGGGCAGCAGCGTGAGCGCGCGCTGAGCGAAAGCGGTCGCGCGCGTTGGGTCGCCGCTCAACTGCGCACACACGGCAACCTTGGCGATCGCGTCAAGGGTCAGCGGGTGCGTCGCGCCGGACACGCGCACGCGCCGCTCGGCGAGCGTCTCGTAGCGTGCAGCGCAGTCGCCGTAGCGTCCCGCCTGACGCAAGAATTCTCCGGAAAACCACAGCGTTTTTAGTGTGCGTTCGGCGTCCGGCCCGATAAATTCAGTGAGCTCGGTCATCACGGCGTCCATGCGCGGCAGTGCCTCGGCAAGCCGTCCATTGCGCACTAGTGCAACGGCCAGGTTCGCGCGGATGGTCAGCGCGTCGGAGCGTTTGCCCACGGGCGGTTGTTTCAGCAATGGTTCAATGGCGAGCAGTAGTTCGATTTCTTCGCGAGTTGCACCCCGCGCGGCAGCACTCACGGCGCGTGAATTTTCAATTTCTACGTACAGCCAATCCTGGTCGCCACGTTCACGCAACACAGCGTCGCGGGCGGACGTGATCAGAGGGGCGATGAGCGCGAACTTGCCTTGCTTCTGATAGGCATAGGCAAGATTAATTTTGCCCATCACGGTGCTTTCGCTTGCGGCACCCTCAACGCGCTCCAGCACGCCAACGGAGGCCAGCGAGTAGCGTTCGGCCTCGGGGAAATTTTCAATTTCCATGTAAGCGCGTGCCAGCAGATTGAGCAGGCGCGCGTGCTCAACGGCGTTCGAGCCGTACTTGCGTTCAGCGGCAGCGGCGGCGTCCTGCAACAGAGGAATAGCGGTTTTTGGTTGTGACAGGCCCAGGTAGCTGCGACCGAACACCGCACGCAGCTCCGCGAGCGTATCGGGCTCGTTGGCAAATTGAACGGCAACAGATTTCGCGCCGGTATCCAGCAGGTCGCGAGCGCTGAGGGCGTCACCCTTGGCGTGCTCCGGGTCAGCGCTTTCGAACAGCGTAATGACATAGCGACTCATGGCTGTGGCTTTAGCGGCCTCGGATTGCGCAACACTTCGCTGCCACAGCGCGACGCTCAGCGCAGCAAGGATCGCGGCGATTGCCACGCCGCTGGTTGTTGCCAGTTTCCAGTTGCGCTTGAACCACAGCTGGTTGCGATAGCTGCGGTCTTCGCCTCGGATGGAAATGGGTGTCTGCGTGAGCCAGGCGTCGAGGTCAGCGGCCAATGCGCTCGCGGTCGCGTAGCGTTCTGTGGGTGCTTTGCGCAGTGATTTTGCGATGATAGCGTCGAGATCGCCTCGCAGGTTTTGGCTGTCGGTGGGCGGCACTATTTGATCGGCGTCGGGTTGTTTGCTCTTCTGCGCCTGTGGCCCGAGGGCATGGGCAGACGTGGCAACGACCGACGTGGACGCCCGCGGTGCCTCCGCATGAACCGCCGCATATTCCAGCGCTGCGCGGTTGGTACTTTCTGCAAACGGACGCTGCCCGGTGAGCAGATGAAACAGTATCGCGCCGAGAGAATACACATCGCTCGCCGCCACGGTCGGCTCACCGAGAATCTGTTCGGGTGCGGCATATTCGAGCGTTAAGCCACGACCCGTTAACTGGGTCAAATTCGGTGTCGATTCATTCTGGCTCGCCTCATCCAGCGCCGCTGCAATTCCAAAATCGAGCAGTTTCGCCGTGCCGTTTTCGGTCACCAGCACGTTCGATGGCTTCAAGTCGCGATGCAGCACGAGCTGGCTATGCGCATGCTCGACGGCACGCGTCAAATCGCGAATCAAACGCACGCGATCCGCCACCGTCGGCGCACTGGCCGCTGCGTACGAAAGTAGCGGCAAACCCTGCACCAGCTCAAGCACGATGAACGCGAGATTGCTGGCCACCCCGGCGTCAAGCAAGCGCGCAATGTTTGGATGATTGAGCCGCGCCAACACTGCGCGTTCGCGCGCAAACCGCGCCGCGAGTTTGTCAGCTGGCAAATCACTACGCAAAATTTTGATGGCCGCAGTGCCCTGAAACAGGCCGTCGCTGCGAACCGCGCGCCACACTTCACCCATGCCGCCCTGGCCGATCTTTTCGCTGAGCGTCCATGCGCCAAACGTCGCGCCCGTGCTGTCACGTGACGCCTGGTTGACGAGCGCAAGGTTGAGCAACGAGGTGAACGGCGCAGCGTTCGGCATGCTGGTCGCTGAGTTTGTTTCGTCGACGCCGGGCAACAAGCGCGCAAGTTCAGCGCCTAGCTCTGCGTCCTCGGCGGTAGTTTTTTCGAGCAACGCGGCGCGCTCACCGGCATCAAGATCATACGCCACATCGAGCAGCGCGGAGATGCGAGCCCATGAGTCTGGCCGGACGTTAAACGGGGTGGTCATTGCTTGCGCGAGTGCCGCGGTTGTATGTAGGGGCGGCTCTGCCGCGGCTACGAGGGGTGTGGTTGAAAGACGTAAACGGCTAACCCGCGCCGACATCGTTGGGCGCGACCGACGCCGTGCCCAACGCCTGCGCCAGAAGCGCGCGCGCCTTCGACAGCTCGCGATTGACCGTGCGCTCGGTGATGCCCAGTTCCGCGCCGACCTCGGCGCAGGCCAGCCCTGAAAACACATGCATTTCGACGATTTGGTAGAGCCGTTCGTCGAATGTTTTGAGTTGCTCCAGCGCGCGGTCGAGGTCGATTAAATCGGTGCCTTCCATCCACGCGGCGGGCATAGCGTCGGCATGAGACATCGTCAGCAACGTCACGCCACCACCGCGCTTTTCGGCGTCGCGTTCGCGCACAAAATCAATCACGATGGAGCGCAGCACTTTGCCCACATAAGCAAAAAACTGCACCCGAGTTTGTCCCTGCAGGCCCTCGCGCTCGGCCATGCGCATGAAACCCTCGTGAACCAGTGCCGTGGCGTTCAAGCCGGTCACGCCGCCGGCCTGCGCCAACCGGGTGCGGGCGAGCCGCTTGATTTCCGGGTAAAGCTCGGCGAACAGGGCGCGCATCGCGTCGGCGTCGCGGCTGGCAGCGCGTTGCACGAGGAGGGTGGGGGTGGCAGGCGGATCGTTGGCGGGGATAGACAGCAAAAAAACCTCTCTTGCCCTCATTCTGCAATGGAACGGCGTTTAGACTATTTGTGTTACACAGCTTTTTTGGAGATGCCCATTCAATAAGGGCCTACAACACAAAAAGGCATTAATTCGACTTTGGCAAAAAACGCTGCTAAGCCCACGTTCAAAGGGCATTTCAATAATAAGTTGCATCTCAACTGTCCGGCGTATGCCAGCTTTGCTTGGCTGTCGAAAGCTGCCTACTTGGCAAGCAGCGCCGCGTTGGCCTCAAGCTGCGCTGCTTTCGCTTCGTCGTTGCGACCTAATGCGTCGAGCGCGCGGGCGCGGGTGGCTTGCAGCTTGCCATAAATAGCGCTGTCTTTGCCGTATTTGGCCAGCGTGAGCTGCGCCATTTCGTCGAGCCGCAGCAGCGCATCGCTGGGGCGCCCACTGCGCAGCAACAGCTCAGCGTGTTGCCGTCGGGCGTTGAGCGTGGCTTCGCCGTCGGCGCTGGCCAGCGCGGGCAGCTGCGCCATGACGGTGTCGAGCTGGCGGGTGGCCATGTCGGCCGTGCTCACTGCCTTGCCGGTTTGCCACAAACTCAGGCCGAGCGCTGCCACGACGGCGGCGACGGACGCAGCCACCGCGCTGGTCAACTTCCAATGCCGTTTGAACCATAACCGCGTGGCGTGCGAGCGCTCTCCGACATGCCTTGAGGTGGGAAGCTGTGTCATCCACGCGTCAAGGTCAGCGGCCAGCGCGCTGGCGGTCGGATAACGCTCATCGGGAGCGAGGCGCATGGCGCGGCTGATGATGGCGTCGAGATCGCCGCGCAGTCGTTGCGCGTCCAGTGGCGGTGCAATCTGGTCGACGTTGGGCTTGGCGCCTTTTTCACGAACGAGGGTGGCCGACGCGAGCGGCGGGTCGTTGTGCGCCACGGCGTACTCAAGCGCTGCCCGGGTGCTGCTGCCAGCGAACGGCCGGTTGCCGGTACACAAATGAAACAACAGTACGCCGAGCGAGTACACGTCACTGGCGGGCATGGTGGCGTCGCCCGTGACCTGTTCGGGTGAGGCGTATTCGAGGGTCAGGCCGCGCCCGGTGAGTTGCGTGAGCTTGGTCATCGGCTCGCTGGTCGCGTCGTCGAGCACGCCGGCGATGCCAAAGTCGAGCAGCTTGATTTGCCCGTCCTGGGTGACCAGCACGTTCGACGGCTTCAAGTCGCGATGCAACACCAGCTGGTTGTGCGCATGCTCCACCGCGAGCGTGATGTCGCGCACCAGGCGCAGGCGGCTCTCCAGCGTGGGCGCGTGCGCCGACACGTAGTCGAGCAGGGGCGTGCCGTTGATCAGCTCCAGCACGATAAACGCTTGCCCGTCTTCCACGCCGGCATCGAGCAGCCGCGCGATGCTTGGGTGATTGAGCCGCGCTAGCACCACGCGTTCGCGCGCGAAGCGGCGGCGCAACGCGTCGTGCGGCAGGTCGACCCGCAGCAGCTTGATCGCTACGGCGGCCTTGTATAAACCGTCACTACGGATCGCTCGCCACACCTCGCCCATGCCGCCGCGCCCGAGGCACGATTCGAGCGTCCACGCGCCGAATTTGCGTCCCGCCTTGTAGCCTGAGACCGGCTCTGCGAGCGCCTCGCCGAGCACCGCGTTGAACGGCGATTGCGCCAGCGGAGCCGTTTTGTCGACACTCGCGGCTGCCACCAGCAAGGCGACCAGCTCGCTCGCCACTGCGGGCTCGGAGGCCCACAGCGTACGGATGAACGCGATGCGTTTACTCTCGTCAAGATCAATGACGACGTCAAACAGATCCGACACGCGTTGCCACAGTTCGGGCGGCAATTGCGAGAGTTTCAGCGGCTCAGTCATGGCGCGACGGACGGGGATGGCTGCGGATGCATTTCCCAATATCGGGATCGCACGAGGTCAAACCGCGACACCTGCCTCAGGCCCAAGCGTGCGCGACAGCAGCGCCCGCGCCTTGAGCAAATCACGGTTCACGGTGCGCAGCGTGACGCCCAGCTCCTGGGCAACCTCCTGCAATGACAGTCCGGAAAACACGTGCAACTCGATCACCTGATAGAGCCGCAGATCAAGCTGTTGCAGCTGATCGAGCGCCTGATCGAGGGCCACCATATCCGACACATCCATCCACGGTGCCAGCGTGCCGTCGGCGTGGGACATGGTGAGCAGCGTCATGCCTGCGCCGCGTTTTTCGGCATCGCGTTCGCGCACAAAATCGATCACGATGGAGCGCAACACCTTGCCGATATAGGCAAAAAATTGCAGCCGCGTTTGCCCCTGCAAACCTTCGCGCTCGGCCATGCGCATGAACCCCTCGTGCACCAGCGCGGTTGCGTTGAGGCCCGTGATGCCACCGGCTTGTGCCAGCTTGCCGCGAGCGAGCCGCTTAATGTCGGGATAAAGGCTTGAAAACAGCGCCCGCATCGCGTCGGAATCGCCGCTCGCGGCGCGCTGAACTAAAAGAGTGGGGGAGGGCTGCTGCATCAACACATTTTGCAATGGATCAATCGCGCTGCAACACGGCGAATCAGCTTTTCGCTGAAAAGCCCGTCATGCCTGGGAAAAGACCAATGAAACGCGGTTTATCGACAATTGGACAAATAGGGCATTGAGCCAAAGCAAATCGCGTGTTTCGACAAAAGCTGTTATTCAAAGGCACTCAGTAAA
>JANXNO010000594.1 GCA_025354075.1 Burkholderiales bacterium
AAAGGCTATGGCAAAGCGCTGCTGGTGAGACTCGCGCAGATCGCTGTGGAGCGCAATTGTGGTCGCTTTGAATGGAGCGTGCTGGACTGGAACACGCCGTCCGTCGATTTCTACAAATCGATGGGCGCGACGGTGATGCCGGAGTGGAATATTGTGCGCGCAGCAGGCGATGCACTCGCCGCAATGGCGAACATGAACACCTGACCCGCCTGGCAAAAGAACAACCGCCCGCCGAAGACGAAATCCTCGGCGAGCGTTTTATTTTTGAGCCGCAAAATACGGCTGATCAAACTCAAATTACTTCGGCAACAACACTTTGTCGACCACGTGAATCACGCCGTTAGACTGGTACACATCTGCGATTGTTACCTTCGCCGTACCGCCTTTTTCATCGGCAATCATGACGCCCCCGCTTGACGCGGTCGCAGTCAGCATGCCGCCTGCAACCGTCTTCAACATGGCTTTGCCCTTGCCGTCGGTGATTGCTTTGGTCAATGCAGCCGCGTCCACTTTTCCGGCCACCACGTGGTACGTCAGGATACCGGCAAGCGCCGCCTTGTTTTCAGGTTTGAGCAACGTGTCAACGGTGCCTGCTGGCAGCGCGGCAAAGGCTGCGTTGGTTGGTGCAAATACGGTGAAGGGGCCAGGGCCCTTGAGGGTTGCGACCAAATCGGCGGCCTTCACTGCGGCGACCAATGTGGTGTGGTCCTTTGAGTTCACAGCGTTGTCGATAATGTCTTTGCTCGCATACATCGGTGCGCCGCCGACAGTCACCTGAGCGAAGGTCGGAGCGGCAATTGCCGAGATGACAAGCGCCATCGCCAGCGAGGCTAGTTTGCTTTTCGTTTGCATGAGAAATCCTAAATGGTTCGGTACAGACAGAGCCGGAAATTAAAAATATTCCAGAGACCTGATGCCATACGCATGCAAAAGCAAAATTGGTTTTTACGCAGGAAAAAGGGCGCGCGCTGCGCACCAATGCACGTCGATTATTTGACTGAACTCTGCAAAAAATCTCGTACCGACAACGTATAGCGCGAACCGTCAATGCTGATCGTCGCCGGTGCACCTATCGGCAAGGTCACCTTTGCCGGAATGTGACCGAACGGAAATCCTGTGAGCACCGGGCACGGTGCGATCTCACGCAACGTCTCAATTGCCTCCGTCATGTTGTACGGATAGCGCAGGTTCGCGCCGGGTTTGCAGTCGGTGAACGCACCGAGAATGATGGCGCGCTGCTTGTCTAGGATGCCGGCGTGTTTAAGTTGCCAGAACATGCGCTCAACGGCATACGGTTCTTCACCGATGTCTTCGAGCACGAGGATGCCATCCGCGATTGTTGGCATGTAAGGTGTGCCGATCAGATGTGCGACCAACGCGAGATTAGTGCCCCATAACGTGCCATTGATTGTGCCTGAGGCGTGTTCGACATCGCTCACGCTTTCAGGATAGTGGTAACCACTTTTCGCGGCTGCAAACAAACACGTAAAGTGCGACTCGGTGAAATCTCGCGCGGCCAGATCGTCGGTCTGTGCGAACTCTGATGCTGCCAATGGGCCCGCGAGCGTGAGGTAATTTGCTTGCGCCAGTGCAGCCAACGAGAAGGCGGTGATGTCACTGAACCCACAGAACACTTTACCGCTGGCGGCCACGCGCGACCATTCGATTCGGTGCAGCAAACGCGACGCACCGTAACCACCCCGTGAGAAAAAAACAATGTCCGCGTCGCCAGCAAGTACCTCGTTAAATGCGGCAAGACGCTCGTCGTCAGTGCCTGCAAAGTAGCGCCACTGCCGCGTGACATGATCAGCCGCATCTACCGTGCAACCCAGCGCTTGCAAGCGAGCGACGCCTGCCTGTAAACGCTCCGGTTGCACCGCGCCGGACAACGACACGACTGCGACTTTACCCGGCCAGGCGGGCGATTTTGGCAACGTGAATTTCACGATTTAATTTAACCGAGGCTCTTGCGCTGACTCGTCACTTTTTCCAAAGTCGCGGCAAATCCAGCCAGCCGCGCACGCTCTTGCGCCACCACCGCAGGCGGCGCTTTGTCGGCGAACGCCGGGTTGTCGAGCTTCGCTTCTGCCTTCACTACTTCAGCGCTGAGCCGCGCGATTTCTTTGTCCAGTCGCGCACGTTCCTGTACCGGATCAACCTTGACTTCGAGCATCAGTTTGAAGTCGCCGACCATCTGTACCGGCGCGTCGTTCGCGGGTAG
>JANXNO010000057.1 GCA_025354075.1 Burkholderiales bacterium
CCGCGCGGCATTCGTGGCGTGGCGGGATTGCAGCGCGCGAATCGCTGGGGCCGTGTAAAAAATTATCACGCCAACGCGGAGACTGAGCTGTGCATCATCGCGCAGATCGAGTCCACCGCTGCCGTCAAAAACGCGTCGGCAATTGCGGCAGTAGACGGCATTGACGGCCTCTTCGTCGGCCCGTCCGATCTCGCCGCGAGCATGGGTTTCATGGGCAATCCACTGGCCCCAGAAGTACAGCAGAAGATTGAGGAGGCAAAAACGTTGATCGTCGCCGCTGGCAAATGGGCGGGCATCCTGGCGCGGGGTGCCAGCGATGCTGAGGTGTACGCGAAGATGGGCTTCACCATGATCGGGCTGGGTTCGGATCAGGGCTTGCTCGTGAAAGCAAGCGATGAACTGGTGACGCAATTCAGGTCGTCGCTGGCAAGGTAGCCTTCGACTCGCAAATTACGGCTTCGCAACGGCTCCACGACCGGTGACCGCGAAAAATGAGCGCTGCGCAGGGGGTCATCCCGTAGGCGCAGTATTCTCGCGACATTATTCAACAAGGAGAAATCGCCATGTCCAACGTGTCTCGCAGAACCGCACTCAAGGCGCTCGGCACAGGAGGCGCTATGGGTGCTGCCGCATTAAGCGGTTGCGCCACCGTCAGTGCGACCACAGCCGCCCATGCCACACCGTTCACTGTGGCTGCCACCACGATTCCGATCGTCGGTAGCACGGAGGTTTTTCCGGTGCGCCGCATCTATTGCATCGGTCGCAATTACGCCGCACACGCCCGTGAAATGGGCTCCGACCCGACGCGCGAACCGCCCTTCTTTTTTCAGAAGCCAACGGACGCGATTCAGTTTGTGCCGCCGGGGCAAACGATTGATCATCCGTATCCGCCGCTGACCAAAAATTATCACTATGAAATCGAGTTGGTCGCCGCACTCAAAAGTGGAGGTCGCAACATTTCAATCGACGACGCTTTGAAGCACGTTTACGGCTACGCGCTCGGCCTCGACATGACGCGACGCGACCTGCAACGGGCGATGGGCGACGAGAAAAAGCCGTGGGAAATCGGCAAGAGTTTTGATAAGTCTGCGCCGGTCGGCCCGATTCATCGTGTCAACGACATTGGGCATTTCAGCAAGGGGCAAATTCAGTTGCTGGTCAATGGCGCAGTCAAGCAAAGCGCCGATTTGAATCAGATGATCTGGAGCGTGGCCGAACAAATCAGCAAACTGTCCGCCGCATTTGAGTTGATGGCGGGCGACATCATTTATTCCGGCACACCCGAAAACGTCGGTCCCGTGGTGCGTGGGGACGTGATGCTGGGCAAGCTGACGGGACTGCCGGACATCAGCGTGAAGGTGGTTTAGGCAACCGCGTCGCGGTATAGCTTTATGCTGCAAGCCCCATTTCATACGGGCTTAGCGGCCTAAAAGTTAATTTGTCGACTTGGTTGATAAATACGGCTTAGCCGACGCCAATGATTGGTTTCAGCACAAAGCTGATAGCAAAAAATCACGCTTTCATCGCCAGACCGAGCCGCTCAATCACCGCTTTTTCCTTGATGTATTGATCGGCGATGAACTTGGCGTAAACGGCTGAGTTCATGTAGATCACCGACTGATCGTACTTCTCGAATGTCGCCAGCACCGCAGGATCTTCCAGCGTTTTCTTGAACGCATCGTGCCGCCGTTTGACGATGACCGGATCCATACCTTTCGGACCACCAATGCCGAAAGGCGAATCGGAGATCGTCTCAAAGCCAAGCTCGTTCAGCGTCGGCACATTCGGCCACCGTTTCGCGCGCCCGCTTCGACTTGCGGCGCCCAACCGGTGGAGTCGCTGTGCGCCATCACATGGCCCCCCAGGAGCGACTGAATGCCCTCAGCCACGCCCTTGTACGGAATGTGGGTCAGCTTAATGCCCGCTTTCGCTGCGAACTCCTCTACTGCCAAATGCGGTGTGGTGCCTGCACCGGGCGAGCCATACGTGAATGTTTCCGGATTAGCCTTGGCGTATTCCACCAGGTCCTTGATGCTCTTGATGGCCGAATCCGTGCGCACCGCGATTCCAGACGTGTAGCCGGTCTAACACGCGATAAACGTGAAATCCTTGAGCGGATAGAACTGCATTTTTTTCATGTGCGGCAGGCGCGCCACGCCAATGGTGAGCTGCGACACCGTGTAGCCATCGGGCGCGGCTTTGATTAACTCATTCGGCCCCAGCATGCCACTCGCGCCGGGCTTGTTTTCGACCACGGCTGTGCCGCCCAGAGCCGTGCCCACGCTCTCAGCGAGCGCACGCATGACCGCGTCGGTGGCACCGCCCGCCGGCCACGGGCAAATCAGTCGAATTGGCTTGGCTGGAAAGGCCTGAGCACCTGCCACACCGGGCAAAGACGCCACTAGGGCAACGGCAACGCCCGCCTGCACGAAGTCACGACGTGACGAATTAATCGCACTCATCAAGCCTCCTTTTTCGTTGCCTCACGCTGCGGGGGGCGATAGCCGTGTACCGAAGCACCGTACCGCCGAAATGTAGGCCCGAGCCCGGCCAGCCTCAATGCTCCACATACGAAATGGAAAGGTCGGTACGGGTGGGCGTCCGCGAACAGGAACCCTCAAGTTCCTGACCACGAACAAGGTTTTGAAAGAGCGGCCCTCGCCGCGAAAACCCGCTGCAAGCGAGAGTGGGATTGCGGCCGAGGCCGGTCCTACATTTCGCTGGTCACGCGCTTTGACTACTCAATATCCGGCATAGTTGCGGCACCCGCGGCCACGCCCTCGGTACGCGCGCCACCGCCGGCACCTGCGTTAGGCCCACGGCCACCGGTGCGACGTTGCCGTCCACCGCGATTAGCACCGTTGCCGTTGCCCGCGCCCGCAGCGCCGCCCGCGTTGCCGCCATTGCCTGCATTACGTCGATTGTTGCGACCACCACCATTCGCGCCGTTGCCACCCGCAGGCTCGCCACGATAGCCCGGTGCCACATTACCATTCACCTCGCCGTTGCCGTCGCGCTTGACGCGGTTTCCGGGCGTGCGTTGTTGGCGGCGTCCAGCCACCGGCATTTCAGTCGCGCCACCGAAGCCGGGGAACTGCTGTTGTTGTAAAGCGATGGGCGCTGCTGGCCCGCTCCTACCGCGCCCGCCGCCATTGCCGCTGTTGAAACGTCCGCCCTGGCGACCGTTCGCACCGGGCCCGGCTTGTCCCGGCACACCACGGCCACCGGGTTGGCGGCGACCGCGGCCTGGGGTTGCCATTGCATCGGCGGGCAAGCCCGTCCACACGGCTTCATGTTCAGCCGCCGAGCGCATCGGCCCGAGCGGTTGCTGCGGAATACGATTGCGACCACCGAAGCGGGCCGCTTTTTCGAGTTTTTTCTTCGAGCGCAGGCCGACCGATTCAAGCACCTCAAACGTCTCGGCCTCATCGAGCAGTTTCGACTGCCCGCGTTTGAGCCACGAAGGCATTTGCACGCAACCGTAGCTCACGCGAATCAAGCGGCTCACGGTCAAACCGAGGTGCTCGAACATGCGTCGCACTTCGCGATTGCGGCCTTCGTTCAACGTGAGCTTGTACCAGTGGTTTGCGGCGTCGCTATCGCGATCAATGCGATCCAGCGATAGCACCCGCGCCGGGCCGTCATCGAGCTCGATGCCGTCCATCAACTGGTCTTCCTGCTCCGGCGTCAGCTCGCCGAGCACGCGCACCGAATATTCACGCAGAATTTCGTAACGCGGATGCATGAAGCGATTGGCGAGTTCACCATACGTGGTGAACAGCATCAACCCTTCCGAGTTGTAGTCTAGACGACCGACCGCGACCCATTTGCCGTGATCCGGCTTGGGCAAACGGTCGAATACAGTGTCTCGCTGTTCGGGGTCGTCACGGCTGACGATTTCGCCGGATTGCTTGTGATAAATCAGGATGCGCGGATTGTCGTCGCCAAGCTTCACCGTCACCTTGCGGCGATTGACGTGAACGCGATCATATTCATTGACCACTTGGCCGACGCGCGCTTTGGC
>JANXNO010000662.1 GCA_025354075.1 Burkholderiales bacterium
GCGGCACCGGCACCACCGGCAGCAGGTGCCGACATTGCAGCAGCCGATACGCCGAATTTTTCTTCGATTGCTTTGACCAGATCGTTGAGATCCATCACCGACATAGTGTCGAGGGAGGCCAGGAAGTCGTCTTTATTAAATGCCATGTGTGGCTCCTAAATATCTATGAACTAATTGTGGGATCAGGCAGCGACCGGGTCGACTGCGGGAGCGGATTCTGCTGCGGGGGCTGCCGTTGCTGCTGGAGCTACATCTGCAGCAGGCGCTGCATTCTTCTCGGCCACGGCGGCAAGTACGCGGGCAAAGCGGGCGATTGGCGACATCAGCAAACCTGCCAACTGCGACAACAACACTTCTTTGCTTGGAATCGACGCCAGCGAGGCAACACCTGCTTTGTCGAGTAATTTGCCATCAAATGCGCCCGCCTTGACCACGAGCTTGTCGTTGGTTTTGGCGTAATCACTGATGACACGGGCGGCAGCAACGGCATCGACAGAAAAACCGTAAATCAGCGGGCCGGACATAGCGCCCGATACCACTTCAAACGGCGTTCCAGCTACGGCGCGGCGTGCGAGCGAGTTTTTCAACACGTGCAGGTATACGCCCTGCTCTCGCGCACTACGGCGCAGTTTGGTCATGTCGGCAACCGTAGCGCCGCGATACTCAGCCACCACGAGCGTCTGCGCGTTGACTACCTGCGCTTTGACTTCGTCAATGACCGCAGCTTTTTCAGTGCGATTTAGACTCAAGTTAATCTCCTATTCAATCCGCATCGTTCACGTACATCGCAAACGACTTGGGAGGGTTTCAGCGACCTTCCGCTTCAATCCCTGCGTCGCTTCACTTTGGAAATGGCGCACAAATCTTGCACGGCGGGACCGCCATCTGCGTTGGCCAAAGACCGTATTTATTGGGTCTTCGATTAAGGGACGACTTCGGAAAATCTTCAATCATCCCGCCAACGGTCTTCAATAGCCCAGCAACCTTCGTTGCCAGCCCACCAAATTCTTTTCCACTCGACTATTCGAGCGGATTTTCACAGCTACTTCACATTTAGCAGACTGTGCACCTGCTCAATTTATTGAGCAGACTGTGCATTTGCACCAAAAGCGCCGGTATCCACACGGACGCCAGAGCCCATCGTGCTCGACAAACTAACTTTGCGTAGATACACACCTTTCGATGATGCAGGCTTCGCTTTTTGCAGCGCATCCATGAGCGCGCGCAGGTTAAGTTCCAGAGCGGCAGTCTCAAATGAAGCACGCCCGAGCGTGGCATGCACGATGCCGCCCTTGTCGGTACGGTACTGAACCTGACCGGCTTTGGCGTTTTTCACTGCATTAGCCACGTCAGCACTCACGGTACCGACCTTCGGATTTGGCATCAAGCCACGTGGGCCGAGCACCTGGCCCAGCGTGCCTACGACGCGCATGGCGTCAGGTGATGCGATCACCACGTCGAAATCCATGAAGCCGCCTTTGATGCGCTCCGCGAGATCTTCGAAACCGACGATGTCCGCACCGGCTGCTTTGGCTTCTTCGGCCTTGGCACCCTGCGCGAACACGGCGATACGAACGGTTTTGCCGGTGCCTGATGGCATCACGACTGAGCCGCGAACGGTTTGATCCGATTTCTTGGCATCAATGCCCAGATTGATCGCGACGTCGATGGACTCGTTGAACTTGGCGGTTGCCGTTGCTTTAGCCAGCGTGATCGCGTCGACTACCGCGTAAAACTTGTTTGGATCAACTTTTCCAGCCAGTGCTTTTGCACGTTTGGTGAGCTTTGCCATGATTACTTCACTCCTTCAACGGTGATGCCCATTGAGCGCGCGCTACCAGCGATGGTGCGCACAGCGGCATCCATGTCGGCGGCGGTCAGATTTGGCATTTTCACTTTGGCGATGGCCTCAGCCTGAGCGCGCGTCAGCTTGCCGACTTTGTCGGTATGTGGCTTCGGCGAACCCTTGGCAACTTTTGATTCTTTCTTGATCAGGTACGTCGCTGGCGGCGTGCCCATGATGAAGGTGAAGCTCTTGTCTGCGAACGCGGTGATGGTCACCGGAATTGGCATTCCGGGCTCCATACCCTGAGTCTGCGCATTGAACGACTTGCAGAACTCCATAATGTTGAGGCCACGCTGACCGAGCGCCGGACCGATTGGAGGCGAGGGATTCGCCTTTCCTGCTGGGACTTGCAGCTTAATAAAGCCGACTATTTTTTTTGCCATGATGGCTCCTGGTTTTGGGTGCTAACGAACGCCGATTGCCGATTAAGGATTACGGCGCTCTCCCCGTTAAAAACGACTAGCGATTTGTGTCGCCAGTCACTTAAATAAATTAGGCTTTTTCTACCTGTCCGAAATCGAGTTCAACAGGCGTTGCGCGACCGAAAATCATCACTGACACGTGCAGCTTTGACTTCTCGTAGTTCACATCTTCCACATTGCCCATAAAGTCATTGAACGGGCCTTCTTTGACGCGAACTGCCTCGCCCACTTCCCACAAAAACTTCGGCTTCGGCTTCTCAACACCGGTCTTGACCTGATTGAGAATGGTGTCGACTTCCTTTTGCGAAATCGGCGCAGGGCGCGTTGCAGTGCCGCCGATAAAACCGGTAACTTTGGGCGTGCTTTTCACCAAATGCCAACTGTCGTCGGTCATGTCCATTTCAACGAGAACGTAGCCGGGAAAAAACTTGCGCTCCGACATTGATTTCTGGCCGTTTTTGATCTCAACGACCTCTTCGACCGGCACCATGACCTGGCCAAACTGCGACGAAACGTCAGCACCAGAACGAGCGATACGCTCAATCAATGCTTTTTGCACCGTTTTCTCAAACCCAGAAAACGCATGCACTACGTACCAGCGCTTGGGCTTGGTCGCAACTTCAGCGACGGCGTCTACGGTAGTTTCGTTTTCCATGAGATTCCGATATTCGCGATAGTTTGTTAAGTGACAGCGTTTTGCGAGAGCTTGATTAGCGTGTTAGCCGCGCTTCGTGAGCCACGAAATCAAAGCACCAATTGCGCCGTCGACACCGGCCAGAAAAATAGACATGATGATGGCGAATGCAAACACGATCAGCGTCATCTGGATCGTCTCTTTGCGTGTCGGCCAGGCCACTTTTTTGCCCTCAGCGATGGACTCACGCGCGAACTGAACAAAGTCCCTGCCCGGCGTCGAAGCGTAGACAACGCCCGAGGCGGCAGCCAACCCAGTCAGCACGATCAACATACGCAAGGCGAGTGCTGATTCGGCAAAATAATAGAAGCCGTAAATACCGGCTATTACACACACACCAGCAGCCAGAAAGATGGCCCAGTTTTTAGTCGTTTCGTTCATGCTTGGACTTGTTACCTGCCCAGTAATGGGCTTTATGGACGGCCACGAGAAAGTGGCAGGGGCGGAGGGAATCGAACCCCCATCGACGGTTTTGGAAACCGTAGCTTTACCACTAAGCTACGCCCCTAAAAAAATGGGCAGAGGGACAGCGTTTTCGTCGTCCCATTCGTAAATTATTACTTCAGAATCTTGGACACGACACCGGCCCCGACGGTACGACCGCCTTCACGGATAGCGAAGCGCAGCTTCTCTTCCATGGCGATTGGCGCGATCAGGGCTACCGTCATCTTGACGTTGTCGCCGGGCATGACCATTTCGGTGCCCGCTGGCAGCGTGACGGCACCTGTAACGTCTGTCGTGCGGAAGTAGAACTGCGGACGGTAGTTGTTGAAGAACGGGGTGTGACGACCGCCTTCATCTTTGGACAGGACGTAGATCTCACATTCGAAATCGGTGTGCGGGGTGATCGAGCCCGGTTTGGCCAGCACTTGACCACGCTCAACC
>JANXNO010000669.1 GCA_025354075.1 Burkholderiales bacterium
AATGTCTCGGCACCAAAATTCTCGTGGCCGACGCCGTGTATCGCGAAACGGGCAAAAGTTTTTACGCCGCGATTGCGCAGGACACCATCGCAATGGCGGTCAACGACCTGATCACCGTCGGCGCAACGCCGTTGATCGTGCAGGCGTACTGGGCGGCAGGCGGCAGCGACTGGTTTGCCGACAAGCAACGCGCCGCTGACCTCATCAAAGGCTGGAAGGCCGCCTGCGAAACCTGCGGCGTGTCCTGGGGCGGCGGTGAAACACCGGCGCTGGCAGGCGTGGTCGAAGGTGGCACCATCGATCTCGGCGCATCCTGCACTGGTATCGTCAAACCCAAATCACGTTTGTCTTTGGGCGACAACTTGAAAGCGGGCGACGCCATTGTGATCCTCGCGTCAAGCGGCATTCACGCGAACGGCGTGTCGCTTGCACGCAAACTGGCCGAGCGGTTGCCGAATGGCTATCAGACAGACATCGGTAATGGGCAATCATTTGGTGAAGCGTTGCTAGCGCCAACGATGCTCTACGCACCCGTCACCGAAGCGCTGGCGAAAGCAGGCGTCACTGTCAATTACTGCGTCAACGTCACCGGTCACGGATGGCGAAAACTACTGCGTCACACGAACGTTTTGACCTATCGGATTCACACCGTTCCGCCAGTGCCGCCGGTGCTCGCGTTCATGCAAACTGAGACCAAACTCGATAACGCCGAGGCCTACGGCACGCTCAATATGGGCGCGGGTTTCGCGTTTTTTGTTGCCGCCGCGCAGGCAGAGGAAACCGTTGCCATTGCCAGAGCATGCGGCATCGATGCGTGGGTTGCGGGCGCTGTCGAATCAGGGCCGAAGCAGGTGATCATCGAGCCGATAGGCGTGACTTATAGCGCTGAGGATTTGAAGCTGCGATGAGTGACGTCACCCGCAAACGTATCGCCGTTCTCATCTCCGGTCGCGGCTCCAATTTGCCGTCGCTACTGGGCAATGAACTCGGTGGCGACATCGTTGTGATTGGCAGCAACAAGGCGGAGGCTAAAGGCCTCGATATTGCGCGCGATGCGGGCATTGCCAACTTTGTAATTAGCCACAAAGACTTTGCATCGCGCGAGGCGTTCGACGCCGCGCTGGTTGCCGCATTGAACGAATACCGTCCCGACTTGGTCGTATTGGCTGGTTTCATGCGTATCACCACACCCGTGTTCACTCAGGCTTTCGCTAGTCGATTGATCAATATTCATCCGTCGCTGCTGCCCAGCTTTCCGGGCCTGCACACACATGCGCGCGCGCTGGAAGAGGGGGTGAAGCTGCACGGCTGTACGGTGCATTTTGTGACGCCGGAGCTAGACCGCGGACCGATCATCGCGCAGGCGGCTGTGCAGGTTGACGATGACGACACGCCCGACACGTTGGCTGCCAAAGTGCTGCGGCAGGAGCATCAAATTTTTCCGTATGCAGTGCGCCTGTTTTGTGAAGACCGACTCCACGTTGACGGCCTTCGGGTAACCACATTGCCTAAATCAATCCACCCCGTCATCGCCACAGGTGCAGCGCGCGTTTGATGCCTGCATGTCCGATTTAGCCGCAGTTGCCAACCCCGCGTCCGAACACCCAACCGCGCCGGTTGACAGCGGTGCCGC
>JANXNO010000672.1 GCA_025354075.1 Burkholderiales bacterium
TTTACGTCGTCGCTGTGGGTCGATCCCGAGCGCAAATCGGCGGTGGCCGTGCTGTCCAATTCGAACATTCCGGTCATCGACATTGCGCTGCATCTGCTCGAACCGAGCATCCCGCTCAAAAATCTCGCGGCGATGCGCGCAACTGCGGTTCCGGTGGACAGCAAAATCATGGCGCAATACGTCGGCACCTACGCGCTCGCGCCGAATTTCAACGTGACGATTCGCCTACGCGACGGCAAGCTTTTCGCACAGGCCACAGGGCAAGGCGAGTTCGAATTATTCGGCAAATCCGACAGCACATTTTTCGCGCGAATCACGCCGCTGGAGATCGCGTTTGAAGACGTGAAAGACGGCAAGGCGATGCGTTTCCAGATCACCCAAAACGGAAGCACGCGACCTGCGATGCGCGTGGAGTAAAGGCTGGCAGCCTACCCCGAACGAGGCCGCAAAAATCGCGGCACAAAGCGCGAAAATGCCGTGATCGCAGGTGGCTTTTCGGGGATCGGTTCAAACGCTGCCGCGTCACCCGGATTCAACCTCGGCAGCACGCGCAACACAGCGGGCGACACCGGCAAACGCGACGGCACACCTCGCGCATAAGCGGGAACCTCGTCGACATCTGGCACGGCAAAAGCGCCCTCGTGCAGCCACTGCAACAGCGGCTCCCACTGCTCGCGATCAATCGCCGTCACGCTCGCGGGCATGTCAAAAATGCTCAGTCCGTTTTCCACCGCGCGCACATAAATCTGCGATCCGCGCAGGCTGCACAACCACGGCAAACCAATTGACGCCGCCCAGTCGCGTGCCACGTCTTCCGCCTGCGTCCGCCGATCCAGCCGCATGCCGAGGGCGGCCACCTGACAGCGACCACTCACCACACGCGGATGCGCTCGCAACTCAGCCCAACAATCCGACGCCGCCTCACGATCAAACACCGAACCCGACACCGGAATCAAAATCGCGTCAGCGACCACTGCCACTTTAGCCAGACCCAGCCCATGCAAACCGCCGGGCGTGTCGAGCACCAGATGCGAAGCGCCCATCGTAGGCCGCACGCTACCGTGGGTGTCGCCAAACCATCCCGTGATCGCAGGCGCGGCACTCGGACGCCGTTTGAGCCACACCCGCATCGATTGCTGATGGTCAAGGTCGCCGAGCGTAATCGGCGCGCCCTCACGCGCAAAGTACGCAGCGATGTTGGTCGCCAGCGTGCTTTTGCCGCATCCCCCTTTTCGACTTACAAGCGCTACTGTAGGCATATTCTCAAGAATATTACTTAACACATTGATTAGCAAGGTGTTTACGGAATTCTTAAGGGATTGGATAGAAGAACGTCCCTCTCCCCTCGCGGGAGAGGGTTAGGGTGAGGGGGCTCGTGGAATGAAGTGGATTGCATGCCACCGTTCGCCCTGAGCGCAGCGAAGGGTCTGCTGAACGGCGCTACGCGTGTGCCACCAGCGCGCTCCATGGCCGCGCGGGGCCAGTCACTTTTTGCAATCGCGCAAAAAGTAACCAAAAACGCCTGCCCCTGCACCCCGCTTCATCCTCCGGTGCTCACGCATTCACGTAAAACCGGGCGGGATGCGTCAACGGTGCGCGTTGGCTTCGCTGACGATGCTCGCGGTTGATTCCCCGTCCGATGGTACTTTGGACAGCCCGTCGCGCGCTTTCTTAAGCTCCTGCGCGATACTCAATGCAAGCTGAGCCGTACACGCGACGTACACAACCATCGCGAGCGCGAGCACTGTCACCAACCACCATCCGCGCTGGTGAAACGGCTCTGTCGTCCAGCGGAGAACGTACACCGGCGGCAAGCCTGCAGCCAAAACAACCAGAAAAAAAAGCTTTGGCTTCCGCCACAAAAAAGTCGTCGCGACCACGACGATAGCCATGAAGCCGTAGACGAAATACTGATTCATTTCCATGGTGATCCTACTGACATCGCTGTGTACATTCCAGCCCGCACGTAGCCCGGGCAAAAGCGAACGCTCCGACGCAAGTGAGGCCTGCGGCCGTTCCGCAAATTGGAACCATGTAGGGCGTCAGCAGCGGCAACGTAGTTATCGTAACCCCCGCGCATACGACACCCCCGACTAATGTGGCAATCAAACAAACTGCATTTTCAACCGATCCCGTAAGTAACGGGTCGTTGCAGCCATTGTTATCGCATTTGTTGACGCACTCGGCGTAACGAACCGCAGGATCGGGGATGCTCCAATCCTCAAAGTCCGTTGGATTGCCCGTGATAATGACGACTTCGAACACCATGGGTTCGTCTTCGTCCTCGTCCTCGTCCTCGTCCAAGCCTAAGGCTTTTGAGCCGGCAGGTTTGTACCCCTTAAGCGCTAGGTTGACGCGATCCAACAAACGGCGTAACTCATTCTCAACGTCGCCGCGACGGGTCTGCATTAAAAAGTCAATCGCACGTGTCGTCGATTCGAATCGTGAAGTAGGCAAGATGTGTAGCAAGCCGTCTTCCATACGAGCGACTTTCGCAACGCGATCCTTTATTCGCATTCCGACGATCGAGCCTTGTTTCTAGACCAACAATGACACGATGACGGGTGCTTTCTTGCTTTTGCCAGGCAAGACACCCAACGCGTCGCCTTTTGGTCGATCATCGTTTGACACAGCAGTGTCAACGGCGGCACCGTTATGTTGTATGTCAGCAGACGAATTCGAGGAAAGGGCGTGAACGGACCCAATCGTCAGCGTTAGACAGGCACACAGGCAAACAGGCAAACAGGCAGGCGCCGAAGTATCCTCAAGGTCATCACAAAGTTCCCTTCATCTCGACAGTAAAAGCAAAATTGCTTTCAACTATCGTAGGTTCTACTGGGCGGCATGTCAATGCCTATGTCATACGCTGCGACATCAAGCATGTCAGGATGAAGCGGGGTGCGTCAACGGCACACGAAAGCTTCGCTGACGCTATGCAGAGTGTGCGCTAGAGGCCGCATCTACGACCGCCCGTTCCTCCGCTCCTCGGCGCGGGCTG
Organism: Burkholderiales bacterium; assembly: GCA_025354075.1. Classification (GTDB taxonomy): domain Bacteria; phylum Pseudomonadota; class Gammaproteobacteria; order Burkholderiales; family Casimicrobiaceae; genus Casimicrobium. The sequence goes on from JANXNO010000672.1 coordinate 2,999, forward strand.
AAGGGGCGTTCGAACTGATCTTTGATCGCTTCGCGATGAAGACTACGAG
>JANXNO010000685.1 GCA_025354075.1 Burkholderiales bacterium
ATGGGCAGCGCAACGATACGTTGACCCGGCGCGTCGGCGCGTGTGATGGCTTCGGTCGACGCATCGATCAACGCGTGTGGCAACGACACACCGCCTGCGTTAAACACCCGCAAATCGCCGCCGTTAGCGCCACGCAAAGCCGCAATCGAAGCTGCGGGCAAAGCAGCGCGCACGATGGAAGCGCCGGGCGGCGCGACCACATCGGCGCGGGTGGTGAAATCGTTTGGTGTTTGGGCGAATGCGGTTGATGCAAACAGCGCCAGGGTAAAGAGCGATGCTGTTTGGCTCCCTCTCCCGCGCGCGGGAGAGGGCTGGGGTGAGGGTGGCGGATTGACGCAAGAAGCTTGTTCGTACGAGTGGCACACGCGAATGAAGCCGCGAAATGCCTTAGTAAAGTTAAGCAGCTTCATGTGCACTCTCCAATTGAGTCACCTTCGCCGTCGCAGGTGGCATCGGCGCAAAGTACCCCACCACCACCATCAAAATACCGACGCCGATGAAGGCCACGATGCGTTCACCGCCACCCGAGTTTTCAAGATCAACGATGAGTAGTTTGACCACGGTAAGCGCCAGTAACGCAGCGCCCGCCTGCCACACCACGCGTTGCACTTTTTTGTGCGCCCACACCATCGCGCCAACGCCGAGCAGTGTCCACAGCATCGAATAGCCCGCCTGCACAAAGAACGAATCGGCGAGCGCGCTGCTGTTCCATGCGATGTCACGGAAATGATGTGCAAATCGCAACCACACCGTGTTGACCACGATGAACGCGGCGAATGCGAGCACGCCCCAAGCGATCCGTCCACGCAACGCCGACGTTGCAGAAACGAGCGTCGAAGCGCGCAATCTCTTGAGCCACAGCGCGACGCTGGTGAGCGCCAAAAATGCGCAAAGATCTACCGGATTCAGCAGCGGCACATACGGCAGCGGCGCAGTATTTCCGCTCGCCGTCACTGCAACTATCAGCGCGCCCATGATCGTCAATGCAGCAACACCGAGCCCGGCATGCACCGCGTACTCCCGCTGAAACCGCTCAAGTGGCCAGCCTGTCGCAGGCTCAGCCCACACGCGGCCTGACGCCAGCGCCATCATAACCAGCGTACTGGCCAACAACAGGATCACCGCCGCCCAATCGGTATAGCGCACCTCGCCGGAGTTGGCCGTGCGATGCAGAAATCCGCCGATCAAAAGGATCACCAGCAACGTGTTGCCTGCATGCACCACGCGCCACCAGCGCTGCGGCGCGAGTGCATCCACGCCGCGCAACATGATCAGATGCAGCACAAAACATGCAGGCCACAACAGCAAGTCGAAGTACAACGGCGCACGCGGATTGGCGAACACATACAGCGCCGCGCAGGCGATCAGGAACGGCAACACCACGACCACCGGAAAGCGCGCGCTCGTCCACCCCGTGCGCCGCCACGCGAGGAACGCGCAGAACGCGAGTGCGACGAAACTCGACGTGAACCAACCGAAGCGCGTCACGTCATTCAAAACCAGTGCGGAGGAGAGCACCTCAGACCACGTGCCGAACAATGTCCACGCAAAACCCACCAAGAAGAACAGCACGCTGCCTGAATCGACGAGCGTGGTGTCTGTTTTTTTATTGCTCAGTTCCGTAGCGACCAAATGTTGCTCACGCGACGATGCGAACGTCCACCACGAAATCGCGAAACTGCCGAGTGCGAGCATCAGCGTGCCGATGAAGTGGCTGTTGGTAAACGGATGAACGTAGGCCACGTGATGCTCGTACGCTGCGCCAAACGCGAGCGCTGCAAGCAATTGCATCGCCGCGCCAAACGCCTGACCCATCCAGCGCTTCTGCTTCATGGCGAGCCAGAAAACGCCTGCACCTTCAATCGCCCAGATCGCGGCGGTGAGCTTGCCATCCACGGCGAGCGGAACAGCGAGCGTGGCGAAAATCAAGGCCAAGGCTGCATAGCTCAATGTGAGCCACTGCGCCAGCGGATGCGTGCGCGAGCGGATCGAAAATGCCAGTACGATATAGACAGCGCTCAACACCACCGCCGAAATCGCAGCACCGTATTCGATGTGCGCCACCAGTTGCGTTTGCAGCGCGAAGGCCACGATGGGTGTTCCGAAAATCAGCATGCCGTCGAGCGTGTGGTTCTTAACGTGGGTGTCTGTGCCGGAAGGCGAGTGCCGCAAGGCATAGAACAAACCAATCAACACATAAATCACGAAGAACGCAATAAGGAACGGCTGCGTCGTCGCGTAGTGCTCCGGCGCGTACTTGAGCGCGCCCCACGCGGTTGCTACGATGAACGTGGACAGGAAGCCCAACAGGTTGAGCGCGCGCCAAGCTCGTAGCCAAGCGATGACACCAATGGCGACGTTCAACAGCAGGTAATAACTGAACAGCGCCACGTGGCTGCCTTGCCCAGTTGACAACAAAATTGGAGTAGCGAAAGCGCCTGCGAAACCGACTAATGCCAACGTCTGCGCGTTAGCCAAAATCGCGAGCAACGTGGACAACGCACACACCAGCGCCATCAATGCAAACGCTGCTAAGGGTGGGATCACCGCGTACAGTTTGTACGCGGCAAACACCGTGAGATAAAGCACCGCAACGCCTGCGCCCTGCAACAGTAATGCGTAGTTCGAACGCGTCGCATTATCAGCATTTGCGCGTGCAAGCCGAAAGCCCTGAACCAGCAATACGATACCCACGATACCGATTGCTGCCAGCCGAAACTCAGGCGGGAAGAGGGCGTTATCCGCCGCCCATTTCGCCAGAAACGACAAGCCAATGAACAACACAACGGTACCTACGCGCGCCACTGTGTTGCCGCCAAGTAGCCAGTCTTTGGCACGATTGAAAAGCGATTCGAAAATGTTGGGTTGTACGGGAGCGGCGGGCGCTTTTGGCGCTTGCGTCGACGACGCGATGGCGGCGATAGAAGCAGAAGGCTCGTCCGCCTGGTTTGTCGCTTCTGCTTGAGTGCGCGGGGCCGCATCGTTGGTGAATCCGGCCCACGCGGGCATTGCTGCACCTTCCGCTGTTGCGGTTTCGAGCACGTGTTTCGGTACTGTCGCAGTGCTGACCGTCGGCTTAGAAGGCGCTGTTGCCACCGGCAATGCTGACTGCTTCGCTGCGCGCGCCACCTCACTGCGCACCGCCTTGCGCAATGTCCATCCCGCCAGCGCGCCCAATATCGCGCCCACAATCCACTCAAAATCGCCCCAGCGCGTAACAAACACACTGAGAATGGCCCCCCAAATTGCGCCCCAAATGATCACGATATTTCCCGCGACTCAGCCTGAGTCTTTGATGTCAATAAGTTGACGATAACTGCCCGCCCGGACAAATACGAGATTAACAGCAAACGTCGCGGTTTTTGATACCTGCGGTTAACGTGACTTATGCAGCGTTTACTTCAGCGCGTAGAAAAACTCGCGCACCATTCGCGTTCGATCAGCCAGCAGTGGTACCGGTCGCTCTATCTTGACTTTGTCCTGCCCATGCAAGCGATAGCGACCATCCTTCTGGATCAGCGCGATCAGCTTGATGGGCTCGAAGCTTGGTTTCGGCTTGAACGAGATGATGGTGCGTTCGGGGGCGCTGTCGATTTTTTTGACGCCAAGTGCCTTGCCTGCGATGCGCAGTTGATGCGCGGCGACCAGTGATTCGGTTGCTTCAGGCAGCAAGCCGAACCGATCAATCAGCTCTTCCTTAAGGTCATCCAGCGCCTCATCAGATTCGCAGTTGGCGAGGCGTTTGTAGATCACCAACCGCTCGTGAACGCCCGCACAATAGTCAACCGGCAGCAGCGCCGGCACATGCATGTTGACTTCGGTGGTGATGCCCAACGGTTCGTCGAGATCCGGCTCGCGGCCAGCTTTCAATGCACGGACGGCCTGATTGAGCATTTCGCTATATAGCGCGAAACCAATTTCCTGCATTTCGCCTGACTGATTATCGCCCAGCACTTCACCCGCGCCGCGAATTTCGAGATCGTGCATTGACAGATAAAAGCCCGCGCCAAGGTCTTCAAGTTGCGTGATGGCTTCAAGGCGTTTCTTCGCATCGGCGCTGATCGCGTCTTCCCCGGGAATCAGCAAGTACGCGTACGCCTGGTGATGCGAACGGCCAACGCGACCACGCAACTGATGCAATTGCGCGAGGCCGAATTTGTCAGCACGATTGATGAGAATGGTGTTCGCATTGGCCACGTCAATGCCCGTTTCGATGATGGTTGAACACAGCAAAATCTGGAAGCGCTGCTGATAGAAATCACGCATCACGCCTTCAAGCTCGGTGCCACCCATCTGGCCGTGGCCGACGCGCACGCGTGCCTCGGGAATCAGCGCTTCAAGCCGCTCGCGCATGTTCTCGATGGTCTCGATTTCGTTGTGCAGGAAGTACACCTGACCACCACGTTTCAACTCGCGCAGGATCGCTTCGCGGATGATGCCGTCGCCGCCTTTGGCCACGAACGTTTTAATCGCCAAACGCTTTTGCGGCGCTGTCGCGATCACGCTGAAATCGCGAATGCCTTCAAGGCTCATGGCCAGCGAGCGCGGAATCGGCGTCGCAGTGAGCGTGAGCACGTCCACCTCAGCGCGCATCTTTTTCAACTGCTCCTTTTGTCGCACACCGAAACGATGTTCTTCGTCAATGATGACAAGACCCAAGTCTTTGAATTTGACGTCGGGTTGAATGAGCTTGTGTGTGCCGATCACCAGATCAACCGTACCCGCTTCAAGTCCTGCAACGGTCGCCTTCACTTCCTTCGCAGAACGGAAGCGCGACAGCTCTTCAATACGAATCGGCCACGCCGCGAAGCGATCTTTGAACGTGTTGTAGTGCTGTTCGGTAAGCAGCGTTGTGGGAACGAGAACGGCAACCTGCCTGCCACCCATGAGCGCGACGAACGCAGCACGCAAAGCCACTTCGGTTTTGCCAAAACCCACGTCACCGCAGACGAGGCGATCCATCGGCTTTGCCGCGACCAAATCTTGAATCACCGCCTGAATCGCCGCGCTCTGGTCGGGCGTTTCTTCAAAACCAAAACCACTCGCAAAGTTTTCGTAGTCACTCCAATCCACTTTGAACGCATGGCCGGTTCGTGCTGCCCGTTGCGCGTAAATGTTGAGCAGTTCCGCTGCTGTATCCCGCGCCTGTTGCGCAGCTTTTTTCTTGGTCTTTTCCCAATGGCCAGAGCCCAGCGTATGCAATGGCGCATGCTCGGGCGAGGTGCCGCTGTAGCGTGAGATCAGATGCAGGTTCGAGACCGGCACATAAAGCTTGGCGTCAGATGCATATTCAAGGTGCAGAAATTCGTTCGGACCGTCACCTAGGTCTAGCGACACCAGTCCTCGATAACGACCGATACCGTGCTCTTCGTGCACCACCGGATCGCCGACCTTGACTTCCGACAGATCCTTCAACATCGAGTCGATATTGCTCGTCTTCGTACGCTTTTTGCGAGCTGCACGCGTCGTGCTGGGGTAGAGCTCGGCTTCGGTGATGAGGCTCAGCTTTTCTTCAACGAGGATCGCGCCGGAGAACAGCGGTGCGGGCGTGATGCAGAAGGATTCTGTAGCGGCCACAAAAGCGGCGAAATCATCGACCCGATGTGGCGTTAGGCCATGCTCTACGAACATTTCCTGCATGGTTTGCAGACGACCCGCGCTCTCGGCGCAGAGCAGCACACGGCCTTTGTTAAGCGTTGCGTTTGCGAGGAAGTCGGCGAGTGGACCGAGTGGGCGTTCTTTGCGGCGGTCGATCTCTAACGGGGGGACTACGCGCGCAATTTCAGAGCTGCCGGTCTTCAGTTCATATCGCGAATAGTTCTTCAGCGCATGTAAAAAATCGTCTCTCCCGAGATAAAGCTCCCTTGGCTCAAGCAACGGTCGCGCGCTATCGCCGCGCAACAAGCCCCACCGTTCTTTCGTCTCCCGCTCAAAGTCCGTCAACACTGCATGCACATCGCCCAACACCGCAAAAACGGCATCAGTCGGCGCATGTTCAAACAGCGTCTCCGCCGCCTCGAAAAACAACGGCAGATAGAACTCGACGCCGCCCGGAAAGATGCCGTTGGTGACATCTTTGTAGGCTGCCGCTCTGGATGGATCGCCTTCGAACACTTCGCGAAAGCGCTGGCGAAATTGGGTGCGGCCTGCTTCATCGGTTGGAAACTCACGTGCGGGCAACAACGAGAGTTCGTTGACCGGATAGAGGGTCCGCTGCGTGTCTGGTTCGAATGCTTTGATCGATTCGATTTCGTCGTCGAACAGGTCGAGCCGTACCGGCAATGTGCCGCCAGTGGGGTAGATGTCGATGATGCCGCCTCGCACAGCGAACTCGCCTTGCGAGACGACCTGCGTGACGTGGGTGTAACCACCTAGCGTCATTTGCTGACGCAGCTTGTCGACGTCGAGCTTTTGGCCTTTTTTTAGCTGAAAGGTGCGCGCTGCGATGTAGCTGCGCGGTGAGAGTTTCTGTGACGCGGTGGTTGCGGCCACGATCATCACGTCGCAGGTGTTGGTGGCGAGTGCATACAACGCTTTCAGCCGATCACTAACGAGATCAGGGTGCGGCGAAAAATGATCGTACGGCAGCATTTCCCAATCTGAGAATTCACGCACGCGAAGCGTCGGATCAAACCAAGCGATTTCAAGCGACAAGTGATGCACGTCCTGTGCGTCGGCGCAGGTCACGATCAGCGTGCGGTTAGCGTCACGCAATGACTGCGCGAGACGCACAAACGCGAGCGCAGCAGCGCTGCCCGCAGGACGTGCCAGTTGCGCACGTTCACCGGCGCGGGGAAGAGGGGGCAGTAAAGAAATAGCAGGCAAAGTAACACCTCACGAGAGGCACTGCCTCACGCGATATTGGGTAAATCGAGCAGGTGAATTATAGGAGGCGGGCAGAGCCGCGCCTGCAAAAGTAGACGTGATCTACTGCGGCGCGGAACGCAACGGCGTCACCTTGCCGTTACCCATCAAAAACTCGACGCGCAATGTGGCCTCGCCCTTCTCGTCTTTGAACGTGTAGCCGACCACTGCAATTTTTTCGCCTGCTTTGATGGGCGCGACTTTCCAGGCATCCATGCGCGTGATCGGCGCGAATTCAATTTCCCATACCGCGTCTTTGCGATTGGGTGCCTTCGCCGTGCCGAGTATGGTCACGGCGTCAACCGGTGCCGATTGCTTAGGTATCGAAAAACGCGTCAGTGCCGCAGGCGGCTCGACGCGGTTGATTTCAAGCATCACCTCTGCATGCGGGTTTTGCCATTTCACGCTTTTGACGATACCTTCGAGATAGATCGGCTTGGTCTCATCAAAACTGCTCCAGCCGTGATGCGCCGATACCGTGCCAAATGAAAATGCAAACGCGACGAGGAAAAAAGTGCGCAACATGACGATTCCCAATACTAAACGTACGCGATCCAGCGACCGCAGAAAATAATCGCTATCCACAGCGCAATCGACAACACCGCCTGCGCGCGCGTCGCAATGCTGGCCGAATCCAACGGCCCACGGCTGTGCAGGATAGCGGCGTTAGTGCCTGCCGTCATCAGTAGCAACATTTTGACCAGAAATGCGCTGTTACCGATCAAGTCGCTGGCGCGGGCAAGGAACATCAGGCTGCCAAAAATAGCGGCACATGTGAAGCCGAGAAAGGTCCAGGGCAATGTGGCTTTGGCCAGCACATTGGCGTCCATTTTGTCGAGATCGAGCAGGGTAACGCCGAGCAAGCGCATCTCAACGATCCACAGCGATCCAAAGGTGATCGCAATTGCGATGATGTGCAGCGCCTCAAGGCTTGGATAGACGAGAGGCGCTGAGCGCAGCCAGACGGCAAACGGCCAGTTGTGAAGCGCCAGGGTGAGTGCAGGATTCAACTTGAAACCGATTGAGTGGGTATGGGTGACACAACCTGCATTGTTCCACGGTTGCACCCCAGTTCGCAGGCGATGAAAGCCAGACGACGGCAAAGGCGATTAACCTGCGCGATACAGCACGTTCAAGGAGGAATTGCTCATGGAGTCCCCGCACAGCGCCAGCAGCGCACAGGTTCGCAAACCCATTTACCAGTCACTGTACGCGCAGGTGATCACCGCGATCATCATTGGCGTGTTGCTCGGCCATTTCGCGCCCGAGTATGGCGAGGCGATGAAACCACTGGGAGATGGTTTTATCAAGCTGATCAAGATGATCATCGCGCCGATCATTTTCTGTACGGTGGTGGTCGGCATTGCCGGCATGGAGGACATGAAAAAGGTCGGCAAAACCGGCGGCATGGCGCTGCTCTATTTTGAGGTCGTCAGCTCGATTGCGCTGGTGGTGGGCCTGATCATTGTCAACGTGGTGCAGCCCGGCGTGGGCATGAATATCGATCCGAAATCGCTCGATACCAAAGCCTTGTCAGCCTATACCGGCCCCGGCAAGATGCAGGGCACTGTGGACTTTTTGCTCGGTGTTATTCCGAACACCGTGGTTGACGCCTTTGCCAAAGGCGAAATGCTCCAGGTGTTGCTGTTTGCGATGCTATTTGGCTTTGCGCTGCATCGCTTCGGCGGGCGTGGCACGATGGTGTTTGACCTGATTGAGAAGACCTCGCATGTGCTGTTCACCATCGTCGGGTTCATCATGAAAGTGGCGCCCATCGGCGCGTTCGGCGCGATGGCGTTCACC
>JANXNO010000025.1 GCA_025354075.1 Burkholderiales bacterium
CAAAACAATAGCTACGCCCAGGTTAAATGGTCGTTTCAGCGTAAAGCCATACTGAATCTCACACTGATGCGCGATGCCGCCAGTTACTCGCCACGAAGCGCGGGCGCGCACCACGATGGACCGTCGCCTTGATAGCCATTAGCGAGCAATGCAGCGTAAACAGCGCGCGACTGCGTCCAGCGATGACTGATCGCGAGCGGATGGAACGCCTGATACACCGAAGACATGCCAAGCGGGCATGCGCCCTGGTTCAAGCGGCCAACAGCCGTGAGCGTCTCAAAAACTGGTTGGCCCCATTCACCCGCCAGGCGCAGTGACATTGCTTTGTCGACTGTGTAGAAGGCACCAGGATAGCCAGTGGGATAGCGAACGTAGTACAGCCGAGCCAGCGCCTCCGGTAAACGATCCTCTGCTGCGAACGCAAATGCCTTGAACGTGTAACCCGTATCTGGCGAGCCAACTTCCAGCCAATCCCAGCCATTTGCAAACATAGTAAACCTGCCGGACGAAAGCTGGATACCCCCTTCGCCCAGCACCATGCTGGGTGAGTAGAGACCCGTCCAAAAAGTGATTAGCGAGGCGGAAGCGGCAAATGGTGCGACATCAACGCTCGTCGTAAGCGTCTCGACCACGCGTGCGCCGGTGCTGTTGCTCCCCCCATAGCTAGTTATGTCGACTTTGATCGATTGCCGCCCGCGGGGAAGTCCGGGCAACATGAATTTGCGTTGCTGCCCGCACACGCGAGCATCGTCTGGCCTCTGCTTCGGCGAGATCACATGCGTTAGCACGACCGATAGAGTGTCAGCGGCGTACAGCACGTCGCCAAACAGCGGGAACACCGGGTCGAAGCAATAGCTGCCGCTCGTTTGCACCACTACCTCGAATGGTGTGTACTCCACGGGTGGTGTTGACGCTCGAATGGTGCCGGTTGCCTGTGCATGCGCCAACCCCGCTGTCAACGCCAGCCACGCAAACAACACCGCCGCGGGCAACGTGGCGGTGTTGCGTCGACGACTCCAAACGAGTGACACCGCGCCGCCGTGCGGATAGAGCGAAAAGAAATTCATGGTGATACTCCTTACGGGGACGTGTACGACGACACGTTGGTGAAGTAGAGCGTCCAGTAAACGTTTGCGCTAAGAACGTGCAAGAACGCGACGCCTGCACCACCGGAACGGAAGTAGGCTGATGTGCTATCCACGGTGGGTGAAACAAATTCCGGGCATGTACCGCCCGGCTGGCATCTCCAGTACACCGACTGCTGCCAAATGTTGGCACCGACCAAAAAGCGTTTCGGTGTGACGGCATCCCACGCCCCGCACGTTGACGGCGACGCGCTAACTCCGTCAAAAACTGGATTTGAACACCCGGGATATGCGCCGCAAGGAGTGCCGGGAGGATTGCTTGGAGATTAATTTTGGATCGCCCAAGACTGCAACGACGTTTTATTGGCACTGCCGCAAGCCCCGGCGCCATCAAATATGGCGGCACCCTTGCCATCAAAGTCGCTATCCAGATTGCTATTACTCACCGTCAGTGCTGACACCGCAAAGTGCGAATTCGAGCCGCTGTTCTCAAAGTTGGATGGGGTGACAGTGAAGTCGACCACTTGAAACGTGTGCCCGCTAGGCATTGCCTTCGGCACCCAGAAGTAGCCGTACGTTGTCCAGGGAATGTAGCCACCATAGTTGGTGTTGATAATGCTGAATTCGGTCGGCAGTTCGGCCAGCGGCGTCACTACTGTCTTGGGCCGGTTTGCCGCCTTGGGAGTGTCCTCCACGTCGAGCACCGCAACCGGGAATCCTGATTCAAAAAGTCGCATTACCTCGTCGTCCGACACGACCACCCGTTTTGCACCAATCAACTGATTTTGCCTATCGACGCGACCTTCTAGGCGCATCAATCGACCATCGCCTGCGAAGCGGTTGAAGATGATCGGCGGCGGCACTTTGCCGTCTACCGTCCTACCGACCGTTGGCTCGCAAATGCGTGGCAGCTGGGGCGACGCATCCGCCGAGTGAGCCACGCCCGCTGTCCAAATCGTTGCCGTAAGCATGAGCGCCGCGGCACCGATCCGGCGTGTATTCCAAGCACTGTCGGCTGCGAAAAAAGTATGCGAGGTCAATTAGCGAAATTCCTTGAACCTATCAACACTGGGACAAAGGCACCACAAATATGCTGTTGAATTAGTGTATGCCGCGCTTATTGGCCTATCAACGCCTTCGCCGCAAATCGTCGCGTTGTCCTACAAATTCATGATCATGGCTTGAGCAACTAACCACGCGGCTCATGTCCGTGACGCTTTGTCGTGCCCGGGAAGGCCGAGAGCGCAGCCAACGAAGCATGCTGTAACAGCTTTTAGAACTAAAGCTTTGTTTAAATAGGGCTAACGGCCTGTTTTTCGACTTATCGACTTTTCAATAAATATCTGTTGAGCCCCTGTTAAATGGCGCTTTGGTCAAAAAGTCGTATCTGTCAGCGCTACAATTATGGCTTCGCCACCCCGTCTTTTTTGACATCCCGCCCATGACGCGCCGCACTACGCTTACGCAGTTTTTGGTTGAACAGCAGCGTGCCGCCAACGCGATTAAACCAGAGTTGCGGTTGCTGATTGAAGTCGTCGCGCGCGCCTGCAAGGCCATTGCGGTCAACGTGGGTAAGGGCGCACTGGCGGGCATGCTGGGCAGCGCAGGCACCGAAAACATTCAGGGCGAAACCCAGAAAAAGCTGGACGTGATTTCCAACGACATCCTGATGGAGGCCAACGAGTGGGGCGGCCATCTGGCGGGCATGGCGTCGGAGGAAATGGAAACGATTCACGAGATTCCGAATCGTTATCCGAAGGGCGAATATCTGCTGCTGTTTGATCCGCTCGACGGCTCGTCGAACATTGACGTGAACGTGTCGATCGGCACCATTTTCTCGGTGCTCAAAGGGCCGGAAAACATGGGGCAGGTGAGTGAACAGTCGTTCCTGTTGCCCGGCACCGAGCAGATGGCGGCGGGTTATGCGGTGTACGGCCCGACGACGGTGTTTGTGTTGACAGTCGGCACCGGCGTGCATTGCTTCACGCTGGATCGCGAAATGGGCTCATGGGTGCTCACCCAGTCGAACATGATGATCCCGGAGGACACGCAGGAGTTCGCGATCAACATGAGCAACATGCGGCACTGGGAGCCGCCCGTCAAGCGCTATGTGGACGAGCTGCTCGCCGGAAAAGATGGCCCACGCGGCAAAGATTTCAACATGCGCTGGGTGGCCTCGATGGTGGCCGATGTGCATCGCATCTTGACCCGGGGCGGCGTGTTTTTGTATCCGCGCGACGCCCGCACACCCGACAAGCCCGGCAAGCTGCGCCTGATGTATGAAGCCAATCCGATGAGTTTTATCGTCGAACAAGCGGGCGGCGCTGCAACAAATGGCCTTCAGCGCATCCTTGAAGTGCAACCGGGTCAACTACATGAGCGCGTCAGCGTTATCCTTGGAAGCAAGAACGAAGTAGCACGCATTACGCAATACCATTCAGGTCACGCGCAATAAACGGCGATCCTTTTTAAACTGTGAGCTCAGACAGAAGCCTCTCTTTCACCGGCATTACCCGCGAAGCAATCGAAAACGATTACTCGCGCGAAGCCATCCGCAACTCCCCGCTCGCTGATCACGTGCTCTGCGACAAATCGCTCGGCGAATCGCTTGATTGCATGCTCGAAGAATGGGACGGCGAGACCGACGTGCACGTATTCGCCTACGGCTCGCTGATCTGGAACCCGTGCATGGAACACAGCGGTCGCACTGCCGCCACCGTACGCGGTTTTCATCGCCGGTTTTGCCTGTGGAGCAACGTTTATCGCGGCACGCCGGAGAACCCCGGCTTGGTGCTCGCGCTGGATCGTGGCGGCGCGTGCCGTGGTGTCGCGTATCGCCTGCATGCGAACGTGGCGCGCAAGGAACTGGCGCTGCTGTGGCGGCGCGAAATGTTTGGCGGCAGCTACGTTGCCAAATGGCTCAACGCGAAGACCGAAGACGGTCCGATCCGCGCGATTGGCTTCGTGATGAACCATCGATCCAAAGCGTACGCAGGGCGACTCGCTGACGATCAGGTGGTGGAGAAACTCGCCACCTGTCGCGGCCATTACGGCTCGGGTGCAGACTATTTGTGTCAAACGGCAGCGGCATTGCGCGCGGCAGGACTCGATGATCCGCATATGGATCGTCTGTGTGATCTGCTTTCGGCACGCGAGGTTGAGCTGCCTTGCAGCGGCGGCAAACGCTAGCACGTTGTAGTAGCGACCGGGCCGCGAACGCGCGCGACTGGCGGCACGCCGGCGGGCACCTCAACGAATCAGAATGCGTGGGCTGGCGCCTGACTTTCCGCTGTGATACTGTGCCGCCCTAACGGCATTCCGAATCAATAAAAGGACTAATCATGGGTTTACTCGACGGTGTTTTGGGCGCAGTGCTCGGCGGCGGCAACAACAACAATAGCAACAACGGCGGGCAGCAGGATTTGATAGGCAGCCTGATCGGTGGACTCATTCAGCAAGCCGGTGGCATCGGCGGCTTGCTCGGCATGCTCAAGCAGGGCGGTCTTGGCCAACATGCGGATTCCTGGCAGGGCACCGGGCAAAACATGCCAGTGGACGGTGGCGATCTGCTTAAAGTGCTGGGCGGCATGATGGCGGGTGGCGCGATGAATCAGGCGCAGGGCCAGCAAGGTGGCATGGGCGGCATGGGCGGTTTGCTCGGCCAGGTGCTCGGCGGCGCAGCCCCCGGTGGTGCAGGTGGCGGTGGCGGCAGTCTGGGCGATTTGCTCTCGCAAAGCGGTATCGGTCAGGATCAACTCGGTGGACTGCTCGCGCAAGTTTTGCCGCACGTCGTTGACGGCATGACGCCCGGTGGGCAAGTGCCGCAGGATCACTCGAATGACATGATGGCAAACGTGCTGGGCAGCGTTTTCAAAAGCGCGATGGGTGGTGGTGCCAGCAAAGGCGGATTGTTCGGGTAAGGCTTAAAATCAACAGCTACAGCAACGACGTATGACCGGGGGAACGTCGCGTGGCAGTGATGATGCACGCGATGCAATGAGGATCGTTCCCCCATGATTTTTTATTCAGTCCTTCGCGCCTCGCGCGCCGTAACACTGTGCCTGGCGCTGGTCGCCCCCATGGGGCAGGCGGCAGAACAAGAGAACGACTTCAAGGTCTTCTTCAACAGCCAATCCCCTGACGAACAAAAGTACCTGACCTTCGGCTGGAATGGCTGGAGCGGGCGCACCATTCATTGGCGCTACAACGATGCCAATCGTCCCGCCAACATTTCATCAAACGCCAGCGCGACGGTCGATCGCATTCAGGGAGCGATGGCCAAATGGTCCGCCGTCTGCAACGTGCAGTTCGTCTACGACAGCAGCACCACGGGGGCCGCGAGCCTCGCCTCGGGCAGCCGCGACGGGGCGAACGTCATCGCGTGGAGCGCGCTGTCGGGCAACACCACGGGCATCACCTACGTCGGCGCGAGCGGCTTCTCGGGACAGACCTACACGCTCGATGAGGCCGACATGGTCATCAACTATCAATACAACCCGGTGCTTGATTCGACGCTGCTGCACGAGACCGGACACATGCTGGGGCTCAAGCATTCCAACCAGGAAAGCACGGTGATGTCCGGGCCGAACACCGCGCCCGATCCGTCCACCCGCTACACCGGGCTTGCCGCGTTGCAAGCAGATGACATAGCGGGTTGTCAGGCGCTCTACGGCGCACCAGCCACGTCACCGGCCAAGCCAATCTCGACCGTGTCGGTGGCCGCGCTTGCGTTCGCCAATACCACCGTCGGTGCCAGCGTAACGGACACCGTGACGCTCACCAATAGCGGCGCTGCGGCGCTTACGATTAATTACACGAGCGTATCGGGCACCGATTTTTCGCTGGCCTCCAGCACCTGCAATGCGGGCGCGTCCCTGTCGCCGGGCGCGTCCTGCGTTGCCACTGCGCGCTTCGCGCCAACGGCCATCGGCGCGCGCAGCGGCACGCTCAACATCGGCCACAACGCCACGCCCGCGGTCACCACGATTGCCCTCACCGGCAGTGGCGTCAGCAGCACGGCAGCAACGCGGCAAATGGTTGAGTACCGCTTTGTGCCGCTCGACTATTACTTCATCACCTCGCGTGATTCGGAAAAGGCGGCGCTGGACGCCACCAGTGGCTTCACGCGCACCGGTGCTTCATTCGGTGTGTATGCGCAGCCGCAAGGCAGCGCGCGACCGATCACTCGCTTCTACTTTGATCGCGTTGCCCTGGGTAACGGTCGCGGCAGCCATTTCTATACCCTGCTCGACAACGAGTTGCTCATCCTTGCACAACAAAATCCCTTGCAAAGCACCGCGCCGGGATTCGCGCAAAACGAAGGTGTGGACTCGTACGCCTACCTGCCGCTGGTGCCCGGAGTGGGCGGCTCCTGCGCGAGCGGTTTGCTGCCGGTGTATCGCCTGTTTCGGGGTGCGGTGCGCTTCCCGGACAACGCAAACCATCGCTTCACCGTGAGCGTGGCGACGTACAACAGCTTTGTAGCGCTGGGCTGGGACGGTGAAGGTGTCAGCTTCTGCGTGCCTTCGAATTAGTATGCGACGTTGGTTCGAGCATATCGGCTGAACGTGCTTGACGGCACGAGCGCTCCTTTCGTTGCGGGAACTACGGTTGCCAGATCGGGTCGATCTTCAGACCACGGGGATCCAAATCCCTTTTTTCGCCAGGATCCCAGACATCATGAAACGTGCCCCAAGACAGCATTCCGCCAGATTCGCGGCGCTTGCAACGATGGCCGCAGCCACCGCGTTTGCTGCCAGCGCAATGAACGTGTCGGCCATCACCGCCGACTACAGCACTGACTTTCACGTCGTTCACCGCAGCAGCGATGCGCAGAAGTTCCTGACCTACGGCTGGAACGGCTGGGCCGACAAGACCGTGCGTTGGCGTTACAACGATGCCAATCGGCCCGCCGCCGCTTCGGCATCGGCTACAGCGATGCTCACCAGCGTGCGCGCTGCGATGGACAAATGGTCGGCCGTGTGCGCTGTGACCTTTGTGTACGATGGCGAAACAACCAGCGGCGCGAGCCTCGCCAACAGTGGGGCGCACGACGCGATCAATGCCATTACCTGGGGTACGCTCGATAGCGGTGTCTCCGCGTTGACCTATGTCGGCACCAGCAGCGCCTCGGCCATCACGCCCACGCTGGACGAGGCCGACACGGTCATCAGCGTCGCGCTGGGATCGTCAGGACTCGACGCCGTATTGCTGCACGAAGTCGGTCACATGATCGGCCTTAAACATTCAAACGTCGAGAACGCTGTGATGTCCGGGCCCAACACGGCACCCGATCCCTCGACCGGCTACACGCAGCTCACCACACTTGCGGCCGATGACATCGCCGGCTGCCGATCGCTGTATGGTGATTCGGTGCCGACCCCCAGCGACACGACAGTGGCGGTCAGCGCGACCAGCCTGACTTTCGCCGATACAGTCGTCAATGATGTCAGCAACACGCAGATCGTCGCCGTCCGGGCCTCCGGCCACGCCCCGAACAGCCTGCTCGACCAACGCGACACTGCGCTCGGCAGCCTCTCGCAGCTGGTCCAGGTGACGACGGTGGGATCGGCCGACGGCAGCGTCGGTGTCTATCTCGGCGGCTCGCAGACGCTCGTTCTCGGCAGCAACGCGACGGCGCTGACGACGCTTGCCGATGCCTACGACCCCTCGAAGCTGCAGCTCGGCATCACCGAAGGCAGCACGACCCGCGCCTTCCCCGACGGCTTCGTCGGCGCCGGCTCGGTGGCCGGCTTGCTCCGCTTCCAGAACCACGACATCGGCGATGCACGCGGCAGGCTCGGCCAACTTGCGTCGTCGATCGCCGGCGCCCTCAACGACCAACAGGCGCTCGGCATCGATCTGCGCCAGCCGGCGTCGCCAGGAGGTCCGCTGCTGTCGGTCGGCGCG
>JANXNO010000033.1 GCA_025354075.1 Burkholderiales bacterium
CTCGCGAAGCGCTTTGCAACAACGGGAGCAGCACGCGAAAAAGCTTTCCGGTGAAGGCTCAAAAAAATACAGTGCGCAACCACCGCCTTTTCCGGGCCGGATTCGATTCGTTGCAGAGTGCGCGGCAGCGGAACTTCGCGATCAGTGATTTTTAGCTCAAGCAAGGTGCGACACAGCTCGTCCTCGCGCTCGGGGTCGTCGGTGTTGACGAGTTGTTCAACGAGTGCAGCGACTGCGGGACGTCCCAATTCAGCAAGCTGCCTGAGCGCGCCCAGAGCCAGCGCAGCGTCGGGCAAAGTCTGAGCAGCCCCAGCGAGCTTGGCAAGCGCCAGCGCGCCGACACCATTTGGATTCAGTCGCGCCAACGCGGCGTAACCTGCCACGAACGTCGATATCGTCGCTTCACCCTGCAGCGCCCGCATGACGTAAGTCTCAACTTGACGCTGCTTAGGCTCCGAGTTACCGGCGCTGGCGGCTAGCAGGCCAAGGCCCTCGGCAGTCCAGCCTACCGGTCCAACTTCCGCTGATTTGGCTGCGATGGCGGGAGCGCCAACAATCGCGTGCGGAAGCGCCGCGGAAAAGGCGATCTGTCGCAGAATGGGGTCGTCCGAGAACACCATTTCGCTAACCGAGCGCCAAGCCGCCAGCGGAATTTGTTTGTGCGCCCAAAACCCTTGCGCCGCCATCGTACGCACTGCCGACGCATTGTCGGTTGTCGCGAGTGTTGCGAGGCAGTCGACGGCTGCAGGGCGAGCAGCGTCGGTCTTGATCGCCACCAACGCAGTGGCGGCGAGCTGAAGCGCCGTCGCGTCCTCGCGAGAATGATCAACGCAAAAAACGAGTTCTGAAATCCATTCGTCAACTGGTGCGTCGGGCTGGACTGTGTTGACCAGCGCAGCAGAACGCACCACGCGATCAGGTGACGTCAAACCAGCCCGCGTTCTTTCGTGCGCCCAAGGCGACCAAGGCTCCGGCGGCTCAATGACCGTAGCCGCAGCGACGGGAGATGTTGATTCAGCCATATCTTTCGCTCAAAATCAGACGATGTTGAGCGGCCCCTTCATGTAGGCGGCCGACAAGAAAGCGGGGCCGGTGGCAACACCGGCGACGGTTACTACGCCAGCGTTCAATGTCACTGCCGGGGCGTTGAGTGCGATTGCAGTCGCCGCTGTCATGCTGATTAGTGGCGCAGTCATATTGATCGCGGCTGCACCGGTGATGGTTACCACGCTGCCGGACACACTGATGATTAGGGGCGACGAAATCGTCATACCTAGTGTGGCCGACTGCGTACTAACGCCGGTTACCGAGTGCGAGTGCACGCCTTTGATTGTCGTCATGTCTGCACCTGTGATGTCGGTGGTGCGTCCTCCCATGATTGTTTCTGACTGCAGTCCCTTGATGTTTGTCGTGTCAGTGCCTTCCACGTGCGCTTCGCGGAATGTCGTGCTCTCCGCGTATTTCGTGCCGGGTAGCGTGGACATGCTGAACCCCTGACTAGCAAGCATCGTCGTCTTGCCGATGCTGACGATATTGGTATTGCCCATCACAATCACGGTTCTGTCTCCGCCGATCTTGTTGGTCTGATTCTTGGAAATGATGTTGTACTCATCCTTTTCAACTGTGAATGAATGATTGCCCTGAACGGTTTCCTGATGGTTGCCGCCCGTGTGTTCCTTGAGATCCTTGTCGATCGACTGCGTGCGCTTGCCGTGAACCACATTCGTTTGATCTTTGTCGACAGAGTTGTTCTGCTCGCCTTTGACTTTGGTGTTGTGATCCTTGTCAATCTGAATGGTCTGATTGCCTTTGACGACGTGACGATCATCGTTGACGACGAAGCGATCATCGTCGTGCTCGATGCGGGTAGCGCGGTCATGACCGACAATTCGAGACTCGTCGTTCTCAACAACGGTGTCAAGATTTCGTTGCGCATGGATATATAACTGCTCCTTGCCCTTCAAATCCTCCATCCGGATCTCATTGAAATCGGTGGGGCTGCCGCCCTTGGTGGAGCGTGATTTGATGCCGCTGGCCGTCTTGTTCTTCGGCAGTTCGTACGGTGGCATTTGGTCAGCGTTGTAAACGCGCCCAGTGATGATGGGATAGTCCGGGTCGCCGCCGATGAAATCGACGATGACTTCCTGCCCAATACGCGGGAGATGGATAAAGCCCCACTTCTCACCCGCCCACGGCTGACTCACGCGAATCCAGCAACTGCTGTCCTGATCTTTGCTATCGTAGCGATCCCAGTAGAAGTGCACCTTCACGCGGCCGTATTCGTCGGTGTGAATCTCTTCTCCCGCCGGGCCAACGACGAGCGCCGTCTGCGGCCCGTTGGTGAGCGGCTTGGGCGTGAGTGGTTGCGGACGGTAGGGGACTGTTGTGGGTTGCGACGTGACCGTGATGCCCCAGGCTGCGTCACCGTCACCACCGCCCGCCGAACTAATGGCGTTGTTACGCAGGAAATAAGTGGCGGCCACCGCCAGATACTTGCGGTTCTGATCGGCACGCGGACAGTTGGCGAGCGTAAAGGAATAGCCGGGTGCCATGGTGCGCACGGTGCAGTGTCCGTGCACCCGCTCTTGCTCGGCTTGAAGGGTTTCAATGTGTGATTTGGCGTAGTTGTCGCCATCGCCTGTAGTTACATAGCCGCCGGGCCAGGTGTATCGTTCCCACTTATCATGGTCGTGACCCATCAAGTGCTGTCGCTGGGTGGTAAGGTCGGCCTTCGGCTTCTTGAAGTCGTAGTCGTTTGCAATGTACTCACCTGGGTCGACTTCTTCGCGCACGTCCCAACTATTGAAGTGCTCTTCGCGAACTACGGCCGACGCGTCCGCGCCATAATATTTGATCGTGGACGCGCCGGGCATGTCGGAGTGAGTGTTGATATCGTCGATAAACACCAGTTCGTGACTACCGACCGAGTGCTTAAAGTAGAAATAAATGCCCTCGTGCTCGGCCAGACGCATGACGAAATTGAGGTCGGTCTCCTGGTATTGAACGCAGTAATCCCATTCCCGATACGTCTTGCTCAACTTTTTCGACATCGGAAAACCGTACTGGGTTAGCACCAGTTCGATAATCTGCGGCACCGTCTTGTGCTGAAATATTTTGCAGTCACTGCGGCGACTGGCAAGCCACAGCCAGGGCCTAAGTTTCGCGGTGTAGACCAGATGCTGGCCCTCGCGGCCGCCGCTGGCAAAGCGCGTGCAAATGCCATTGAAGGGCCGCCGTGCGCCGCCGCCGTGGGTTTCGAGCTTCAGCGTGACACTATGGCCGAGCATCGCCTTCGCAGAGAGCCCCGGAACCAGGCTGTGAAACGTGACGTCATATTCAAACGGTATCGACAAGGCGTCGGTGCCCGTCATCTGGCGAAACCACATGTCGTCGCCATGCGGCGTATCCGCGTCCACCAAGCGTTTAGTCGTGGCTGTTGCCATTGAAGCTCTCCTGATTTCTCGTTTTCATACTGTGACGACGGGAGAATTGGTCGCGGCAGCGCGTCACCAATGTTCCACCTCTAAATATTGGCTGGCACGGCCTGCGAGGTCGACGTAGCTGGACGCCATACCTGCCGCCGCAACGAACCCCTGAGCACGCGCCGCGAGACCGAGGCCGGGGTTTGATTCCACCGCGATGCCACGACCTGCGGCAAGCACCATGTCGCACATGCGAAACGAGGTCTCAGCCGAGTAGCCTTCGGGATCGGGCGCGAGGCTGCCTGCTACCGTGCCCCAATATCGCACCATGCGGCATTCGTCGAGATGACGAAATAGCCATTGATGCTCGGTGTCTCCCCCCGCCGCAGAGATGTCGTCGGTCAGAGTGTTGAGCCGTGCGTAGTCCGAGGCGTTTTTGGTTGCAGGGAGCGGTCGTGTGCTGACATGAGCGTGGCCCCAGACGCCATCGATGGTGAGGCAGCTTGAGCCACCGAACTTTTCCCAATCGGCTAATTTGCTCGTAGCGGAGCCATACGACGGGAACCAGATTCGCAGGGTGACCATAGTTGGGTTTGAAAATTGGGTGGGCCGCGACAATCAATGATCGTCGCGGAAAATTGTCTAGTTCGTTGTTAAGTAAGGACGGACTGGGACAGGGCAACGCGACATGGCGGTGACTATTTGTGTCGCCTTTGACGCGGTGGCACCACCAGCAAGCCATGCAACGCCTACATCCGCACCACGCGTTGCGCCAGCCACTTGCCGGAGCCCACCTGCACCACGTCAAAGCGCAGCTCATCGCCCTCTTCAAGGAATTCAAAGCCCGGCGCGGTGACTTGTGTGGCCATAAATTGCACGTCGGGCAGACCGTCCTTGCGTTTGATCATGCCGTAGCCGTTGGCCAGCAATTTCACTGTGCCTCGTGCCGCGTTCGCGCCCAGCGTTTCGTTGCCGGCGGCGGCAACCGCGCCTGATGCACCGGAGGCGGTATCAACGACCAGCACCGGCGCGGCTTTGAACAGTGCCTGGCCGTGACCATCATTGTGGTGCTGTCGTGCAAGCTCCCGTATGTCGGTCACGCGCTCGGTGGAAACCACCACCTTGCCCGTGGCCGGAAGCAGCAGCTCAAACAGCTCAATGCCACGCGCCTCGAGTTTTTGTCGAAGTGGCAGCCAGGTCATCTGGCTGCCGACGGTGACGATGACCTGGGTGTCCGTGGTGGCAGCAATTTCGACGGCATCCAGTGACAAGCCCGCCCCCGGGTCAGTCCCCGCGATGTGCGGTGTCGTCACCACGGAAAATCCTGTGGTCACTGCCTCTGCGTCGCCGGTATTGGACTTGGCACGGCACCAGCGCTGCTCGACAAAATCGGTGTTGTCGAAGGTATATCCGAGTTTCGAGCCGACGATCAGGCGAACCTGATCCTGAAGGCCGCACAGCGACCAGGCCCGGGGCACCGCGTTCGACGCGACCAGCGCTTCGCCCTCCTCCAGCCAACGTTGTCCGTTGACGATCACACTGATTGAGCAGCGCTTTTCGGCCATGAGCCCCCCTGATTAATTACATTTGATTATCGGGCAATTTGGCGTGGTGTTGAAGTCAAAATTGCAATTTTTCGCATCGGCAAACTTACATCAGCTTTACCGCAATAAGACCATTCAATATGGGCATATCAGCATATTACGCGCAATGTCGACAATAGCGCAAATGACGGGCTATGCCTAATCCGATGGCGCTTTGACAAAAAAGCTGTACCAAAAAATCACGCTCATTTGCGCAAATACAGCAGCACGGCAATCACCACGACAAGCGCAAATATGATGCCGGGCATTAGCCATCGCGAGCTTGATCGGGGTGCATAGTTCGCTTCGCGACCGAGCACCTTTTCAAGTGGTGGCGGAAGATTTGCCATGCCGCGCACGGTGGATCCCGTCAGCGGTGATAGGCGCTGCAGCGGCGCAGCCTCAGGCTCCGGTGAGGTCAACCGGTGAATATCCTCTGCGCTCAATGCGGCGACCGTCGCCGTTTTTTCGACCAGCGGCACGAACGGCGCCACAGCCACCCGGTTGGCCCAGCCCAGCGCCTCGCGGAACTCAGCAACGCTTTTGTAGCGATCAATGGCGCGCACCGCCAGCGCGCGCGTGGCAGCCTGGACAAACTTTGGCGAATAGTCGATGCCAGCGGCGGCTGAGATCGCAGGCAGCGTGTCGCGCACGATGCGCGTGGTCGCGGCCGTGGGCGGCTTGCCGGTGGCCAGGAAATACATCACCGCGCTCAAGCCGTACACATCAGTCCAACGGCCCTGCTCCATGCTGCCGTCTTCGACATACTGCTCAATCGGCGCAAAACCGGGCTTGAGTATGGTGGTCAGCGCCTGGGTCATGCCGCCGAGAACCTGTCGTGCGGCACCGAGATCGAGCAGTACCGTGGCACCATTGGCCATCACCAAAATGTTGTCCGGTGAAATATCACGGTGAATCACCCGATGCGCATGCAGTTCGGCCACCGCTTCAAACACCGGCATCATAAGCACCTTGATGTGCGCCTCAGTCATCGCGACAGGGCGGGCAAGACGCACCTCACGCAATGTCTTGCCGGGGTAATACGCCATCGCCATGTAGGCCGTGCCGTTCTGCTCCCAGGCCCGATGCACGGCCACCAGCGCAGGATGCGAAAGCTCCGAGAGCAGGTTTGCTTCGCGCAAAAAGCCTTTCAGACCGGTCGCATAGGCGTTGCCTGCATCCACCGAACGCGCGGCGACGCTGCCATCGGCGAGCCGCCCGGCGATTGCCGTCGGCAGAAACTCCTTGATCGCCACCGTGCGCTGGGTAGCAACGTCGCGTGCCACGTAGACGATGCCAAAGCCGCCCTGGCCGATCAGCCCGGTGATGACATAGCCATCAAGCTCAGCACCACTCGGCAAGGCATTCGGATTTTTTGGGAGGGCAACAGTCATAGCGCTGAAATTGGAGGCAGTGCGGACGATGTGCCCACATTATTGCCCACTAGTCACGCAGACGTAATTGCCTCCGGTGAGGTGACAGTATTTTGTGGGAGGTCGAGTTTTTGTCGCAGGAGACGGTTTGCGCCGGCAAGCGTGGTTAAAAACGCACAAATTGCGTTAACCCGCGTCGCGTCACGTTTTCGTAACAGGATGCGTCTTTCTGTTTGTCGGCGGAAGCGCCATAATCTACGGGTCTTCGCGACCACGAGCCCTGATCAGCCCTGATGGATACCCCGTCCCAGCAAAATCTCAACCAGTTACCCATTGGTACCGTCCTTGGTGACTTCAAAATCACCGGCATCGTCGGTGAGGGCGGATTTGGTATCGTCTATCTGGCCTATGAGTCAACACTTGACCGTACCGTGGCGATCAAGGAGTACCTGCCCTCGTCTATCGCCGGGCGCACCGGCAATCAGTCAGTCATGGTGCGCTCTCAGCTGAACACCAACGCGTATGCGTCCGGGTTGAAGAATTTTCTGCGTGAAGCACAGTTGCTGGCGCGCTTTTCGCACCCTGCGATGGTCGAAGTGCACCGGGTGTGGGAGCAAAACTCCACCGCGTACATGGCGATGCGCTTTTACGACGGCAAAACCCTACGCGAACTGCGGCAGGGCACGGCCACGTTTGACGAGCTCTACATCCGGCGGTTGATGGAGCCGATTTTTGACGCGGTAGCCTTGTTGCACGCGCAGAACGTCATCCACCGCGACGTGTCCCCCGACAACATTCTGATGCGTGGTAACGGCGCGCCGGTGCTGCTTGATCTGGGGGCAGCCCGTCTTGTCATTGGCGGCATGACGCAGGCGTTGACGACGATTCTCAAGCCGGGTTACGCCCCTATCGAGCAATACGTGGACGATGGCACCATGCGCCAGGGCCCGTGGACGGACGTCTACGGCCTCGGCGCGGTGCTCTACTACCTGTTGACGGGCGTTGCGCCACCCCAGGCAGTTGCGCGCATGATCACCGACCCGCTGCGCAAGACATTGCTTGCTGCGCTGCAGATACCAGTTGCACCTTACTTCATCGATGCTGTGGTGAAGGCGTTGGCGGTGCGACCGGATGATCGCTACCAAAGCGTCGACGAGCTGCGCGACGCGCTGGACTGGATGGATCCGCTTCCGGTTGAGCCACGAACGACCTATGTGCGCGTCGATGCGCCCAACGTGTCTGCGGCAGTTGCCGGCGCGGTTGCATCGAGTGCCGCCACCCGGTTATCCATCGAGCCGCTGCTGCCGACAGCGGTGGTCAAGACAGCCGCCCCGACCGCGCCCGTTGCGTCGCTTGCGTCGCTTGGCCTTCCGCCCGTGTCTGTGGTGCCCGTCGCACCGGTTGCGTCGGTTGCGCCTTTCGAGTTTGTTACTTCCGCGCCGGCACCAGCGGTGGATTCAGAGGCTACGATTGTGTGGCAACCCGGTGCCGTCAACGAGGCGCTGACCGCAGCAGCACCCGCGTATGTGCCCGCCCCCTCATCCGCGCCTACCCCGATTCCAGTTGCCGCACCCGTCGCTCGCGCCATAACGGCACCCGCGCCCCAGCGTGCACCAGCAACCGCGCCCGCAGCGATACCCGAGCCGGTACCAGTCGCGGCACCGATTGGGCGCGCCAAAGCGTACGGAGACAGCGAAAGTTCGGGCAGCAAAGTCTGGATCTTTGCTGCGCTGGCAGCGCTGATTGCCGCAGTCGCGGGCTTCATGGTTCTAAATCGTCCCGCAAAAGAGGTGCCTCCGCCGCCCGCCGTCGCGGCCAGCGAGCCTGCGCCCAGTGCGCCGCCGGTGTCTGCACCGATTGTGATTGCGCCAGCGGCGGAGCCACCGAAAAGTGAGCCCGTGCCGTTACCCGTCGCGGCCAAAGTCGCGCCTGACGTCACCAAGCCACTGCCTGAACTCAAGGCGAAAGACACGCCACGCCCTGAAGACGATAAGCTCGCGCAGGCACTCGCCAAGCGCGACGCCGAAGAAAAAGCCAAGGCCAAAGCAGACGCATTGGCACTTGCAGCAAAGGCGAAAGCCGACGCTGCTGAGGAGCGGGCGAAGGCGCGCGCCAAAACCGAAGCTGAAGAACGTGCCGCTACCTACGCGCGCACCGAGGCCGACGAGCGTGCCCGGCGTGCCCGGCTTGAGGAGGAAGAGCGCCAAGCCGCAGCAGCCAAAGCCAGGCAGGAGGTCGAACGACAGGCAAAAGCCCCGGCAATGGTCACCACGCCGAGCGGCTTGACTGTAGCGGCTCCAAAGCGCACCGTTGAGGAGCTGTCCGCCGCCGGGAAGGCTGCATTTAGCCGGGGCGAAGTAGGCGCGGCGCGGGCCGCCTGGACTGAGCTGGTTAACCATCCCGAAGCGCAGCCGCGTTCCAAAGCGATCACGTATAACAACCTGGCGGTGAGCTATTGCCAGGGCGGCGATGAAGCAGGCTGCGAGCGCATGTATGCGGCGATGTTCCGCGCTGATCGCGCTTACGGCGCGGAGGTGGGCGAGCGCGAGTTACCGCTGTTCAAGCGAGCCTACGACCGCGCGGCACGTAGCGCGCGCTAGTGCGTCAGTCGCGAAAAAAATCCAGCATTTCGGCGGCGCGCGCATACGCATCGCGCTGGCCCATTTGCATCAGCGCCGCCACAAACCCCGGTTCAAACAACAGATAACTCGCCAGCGACGCGCCACCGGCGTCACTGATCAATGCCCCGAGCGATTTGCGAATGCTGAGTGGCATCTCCTGCACATGCTGCAGCGCAAGTGCGTCGAGCGACTGCGACGGTTGCATAGCGAACACACGAACGGGGCGATACGGCAATATTGCAGCAATTTCTGGTGGCAATTGTTTCAGGGTTTCGGTGACGCGTTGCGCCTGTTCGACGTCGGCCTGCAACGTGTCGTGAAACACGCTGGCCATCGCGTGTGCGGCCACCGCGCTCAAGCCCGGCTTTTCCTGAATCGGCGCATCGCTGCCGAGGCCCGAGCGTTTGGGTTGACCCACGCCAATCACCATGATGCGGTGTGCGCCCAGATGCATCGCTGGCGACAGCGGAGAGATTTGCCGCATTGAGCCGTCACCAAAGTATTCGCTTTGCCCGTCGACCGTGAGCGCGGTGGCGGGGAACACAAACGGAATGGCACTTGACGCCATCAGATGCTCGACGCTCAAATTTTGAAATTCCGCGCGGCGACCGGGGCGATGCCACGGGTCGGGCGCTGAGTCGTCGTCGCTGTGGCAAAACGTCCAGTGCACACCGCTCGAATAGCTCGACGCAGTCACCGCCACACTGGTCAGAACTTTGCTGGCCAGCGCGCCGTCGATGCCCTTGAACCACACCGCCTTGCGCAGCGTTTCAGCCAGCGGCGCGTTGTCGAGAATGGCACCGTGCGCCAACGCCCCACGCGACAGATTCAACGCGGCCAGATATTTGTGACTGCCCCCAAACCAGGCGTCAGCCGAGGTCTTGTTGAGCTGATACACATCGCCCGAGCGCACCTGTTGCCAGAACGCCGCAAGCTGGCTGAAGGACGCGAGCCCGGTTTGCGCGCAACTCGCGAGATAGGCTGCATTGATGGCACCGGCCGACGTGCCGACCAGCACCTCAAACGGAAACCACGGTTGATCCGGCGGACGACTTTGACTGAGCATCGCCGCCATCGCCTTCAGCACGCCCGCCTGATAGGCCGTTCGCGCCCCTCCGCCCATCAGCACCAGCGCGCGGACGTTGTGCCCCTGCTGTGCGAGACCGGAATAAATAATGGTGCCAAGTGCCATGTGCGGGGAGGTGCGTTTTTTGTGTGTTTTTGTGTGAGGTGGAGCGCTTGTGATAGTACGATAACGGCGTATAGCTTTTAAGTGAAAGCGCCGTTCAAAATGGGCATATACAGTGATTTCTTAATAAGTCGACAATTGGCAATAACCTAGCCTATGCCCTTATTGGATGGCTACTGCACAATAAAGCTGTATTGCTAATTGCCGAGACCTTCGTGGGCAACGGGCTTCATGGCGACGATGATCAGGCCGACGATCGGCACGCCAGCT
Organism: Burkholderiales bacterium; assembly: GCA_025354075.1. Lineage (GTDB taxonomy): Bacteria > Pseudomonadota > Gammaproteobacteria > Burkholderiales > Casimicrobiaceae > Casimicrobium. The sequence goes on from JANXNO010000033.1 coordinate 10,459, forward strand.
TCGACACGAATCTCGGCTTCGACGATGTTCGGCTCGGCAAATCCGGCGGCCCCCAGTGCGCTCGTCACATAGGCCTCGCTGTGCTGATACCGACCTGTGGTGTCGAGCAAGAAATCACGCGCCACAACGGTCGCTGGTGTCGGCGATTGGTCCTGCGTTGTGCCTTCTGCCAGATCGCCGGGCACGGCCTCTCCGTCAACCGGCTCCACAGCCGAAGCGGCGCGAGGAATCAATTTTTCCACCGTACACGCGATCCAGCCGCCTGATCGAAGCGCAGTGAAGGCATTCGAAAATATATCGTTCACCCGACCGAAATAGATCAGTGTGTCCGACGCAAAAAGCACATCAAAACGCGCTTCGAATTGGCCCAGAAAGCTCGTCAACTCGGCCGTTTCAAGCTGGTCGTAGAGGCCACGCGCACGGGCCTTGTCAAGCATGCCCGACGAGAGGTCTGCGCCCACCAGATGCCGTGCCCAAGGCCGCAACAGCGATGCGCAGAGGCCAGTTCCGCAGCCCATGTCGAGAATGTCCAGCGAACTGCCGATGTCCGGTGGCAGCACCGAGGCGAGATGTGCGTGCAGCACTTCGGGCGCTCGATATTTCAGACGGTTAAGCAGTAACGCATCGAATGCTTCGGCACCATCATCGAATTTTTTGCGCACCAGTTCGTCTGAGGCGCGATCCGGTACATTTTCTTCGCTGTAGGCGGCTAGCAGATACGGCGCAACGGGATCATTTGGTGCAGCTACGCACCACACGCGAAGCACCGCCACCGCCACCTCTGGGCGACCAATTTGCGCGAGGCTCCACGCGAGCGGATGGTACGCATCGGTGAGCCGTGCGTCCAATGCCAGGGCCTGCTCTAGGAGTGCTATGGCCTCGCGCCGAAAGGCAGGATACGCGTGCAGAATGATGCCCAGCTTGCAGAGCGCGGCACCGTGCTCTGGATTGACAGCTAACACGCGGCGGTAGGTATCTGCAGCATCGCGATCACGATCTTCCGCGCTGAGCCATGCACCCAGTTCCATGAGCGCATCCACGTCGGCCGGATTTGCGGCGATGGCGGCGCGAAGGGCGCCTTCGCGATCAGCGGTATTGGTCATGAATCAAGGATGATGCAACGTGATCAGCAAGCCTGCGGCAGGACGTCCCGCCTCGATGCGCAGCGTAATCGAGCGCGTCGCACGAATTTGCAGGCCTGCCGCGTTTGCGCAGGCAGCACTATGCGAAAGGCTGTGCGCGTAGCGGCCGCTGGTACGCAGCTCATGATTGAGGGACGCGTTCTCCAGCGCTTCGACGGTACAAAAGATATGTCCACCCACTCGCGTTGCGCGCGCGAATGACGCCATCAACGCGGTGAGATTGGCGAAATAGATGAGCGTGTCGGCCGATACGATCACGTCAAACTCACCGGGGTGATGGTCAAGAAAATGCACCAGTTCGCTCTTGTGCAATTCACCGTACGTGTTTCGCTTTGCGGCCTGCGCCAACATGCCGGCCGACAAATCCACGCCACACAATCGTCTGGCCCACGGCGCAACCAACGGGCCGCAGAGCCCCGTGCCACACCCGGCGTCCACGATATCCAGCGCGCCGTTCGCTACCGGATACACGAGCGCGAGCGCCTCAGCAACCAATTGCGGCGCGTGATACTGAAGCTGGGCGAGTTTGCTGTCAAACGTGCTTGCAAAGTCGTCGAAGACCGCCTCGACGTAGGCGTCACTGGCGCGCTCGGGCAGATCGGGCTGAGTCAGGGCATTGAGGTGGTGCTTGAGCACCGGATTGTCGGGCTCTTCTTTAAGCCACTGCTGATAGTGATCGATGGCCTCTGCAGTGCGCCCCAGATGCACGTATGCCCGGGCAACCAGCTCGCGCGAGGCACTTTTTGGCATCAACACAATGGCACGGCCACACGCGTCAACGCCCTCAGGGATACGTCCCTGATTGATCAGCGCCTGCGACAGGCCGTACCAGGCCAACGCAAACTCCGGTGACACTTGAATGGATTGGCGAAAAGACGCTTCGGCAGCGACCGGATTGGTGCCAAGATACGCCCGCCCCAGGTTGTGATTGGCGCTGGCAAGGGTGTGGGTGTCGGGTCCTAACTCAATACACCGCGAAAAGGCGGTCATCGCTTCATCGCGACGTGCGAGTCGTGAGTAAACGTTGCCTACGTCGTTCCAGCGAGCCGCGTCAGCGGGTGCCAGCACTATTGACCGCTGCATCAAACCAAGCGCTTCGTCGGAGCGCCCCTGCATATTGCGTAGCGCGCCCATGAGGTGCAGCGCATCCGGTTCTTCTGGCAGCGCAGCCAGGATGCTGCCGAGAACGTATTCAGCCGATGTCAAATCTTCTTGTGCCAGCAAAGATCGACCGAGATCGATAGACTCCTTGAGTGTCAGACTGACTTGACGCCCCTGATTAATGGCCTTTGGGCGTGCCTTGGATGTTTTCCGGGTGGACATTGAATCGATTGAAGAACGCCAGCGCGAGCCTCGCAAGGACGGCCACGTGCCGTGGCTTCGGAGCTTAAGGCTTGAGACTTGAGGCCTAAGGAATTTGTGGGCGATAACAGGTGACGGTGCCGCTGACGGCAACCGTTGTTGATCCCTGTGTACCCGCTCGAAGGTACAGGCTCGACAACGTAGTCACGTAGCGATCACCTTCAAAGTTTTGATGCAGCAGATTGACCGACCCGTCAATGTTGATCGAACTCACTACCGCAGTGTGGCGCGGTGTGCCGAGGGTGATTTCGGTCGTGTCAACGGCGTTTGCGCTGTCGACGGTGACCGATGAAACAAAATTCGAAAACTGCAACACGTCCCCCGGCTGCAGCGCAGACGGCAACACGACAGTACCCCATACATAGAGCTGACTGGCATTGGGTCGACTGGCAGCCACCGACCTGATCGCGGTGTCCGCTGCATCCCAGCATTCACCGCGACCGATGGTATTACCCATTTGGCCTCGCAGATAACTCACGATATTCGCGCCTTGCGCTCGGCTGACTGGTGTGCCCATGGAAATCCTTTGCGAGTGAAAACGATAGTCTGAAATAGCGGTGCAAAAGCGTTGATACACCGCCGACTGGTTCATGGTCAAAGACGTATTGCGCGCCCCCGTCAGCGACATTTCTAACGACTAAATTGCGTCGCCTCGTTACTGCGTCGTGTCAACTGACTATCGTGGCATGCGTACAGCGGATCGCGCCAGATGGCGCATTTGCGAGAACAGCGACTCAAAAACCCAACGAATAAACGTCACAGTCAGCGATGCCCCCGCTACCGCCGTGCGACCCAAAAATCTGAGAATCGCGGCGATCAGGCCTTGCACATACATCGACACGCGAGCTGATAATTGCGCCCCACGTTGCAGCATGATCACCAGCTGATCGAGCATGGTCAGCCCGTTGCCCACACTTGCAAGCACGCTGGCAAGCACGGTTTCAGCGGCAGTGCGCAACAGCCATTCCAGTGCGATTCCGATCATCTCAAGCGAACGTGCACCCAGCTGCACGATACCGCCACCGCCGGTGCGGCAGCGATCGAGCCACGTAGCAATCTGCCGGTTCGTCAGGCTCTGGCTGCCGTTGGCACCGAGCCCCGCCCAAGTAGCGTTCGCCATGAGAGGAACGTAGGAATGTTCAACCGAATGCGCCCCGAAAGAGATGCGCTCAGAGCTACCGCAGGCAATCGCCAGCCCGTTCTGCCGCGCAGGCACGTGTATGAACGGAAATAGTGGAACCATCGGTACCGGGTCAGCAGGATGGAACACGCGATGAATATTGGCCGCGCCGACTCGATTGGTAAGCGTCCGCGCAAAGTCCATTCCTCCCACGCGCGGCGAGCCAAACGTGTAGAGCTGCACGTCAGATCCGGCGTGCGTTGACTTTAGGTAGTCCGCTGTCAGGGTGGCCAGCGCACCACCCAGGCTATGCCCCACACAGTGAATGCGCGATGGGCGTTTGCCATTAAAAAAACTGTCAATGACTTGCTGACAGCCACGCCACGTGTCGTTAAATCCCTTGTGCACCATATTGCCTGTTGGCCCAATAGCCCATAACAAATTGGCATCGGTAACCCAGTCCTGGGTCAAATCAGTGCCACGAAATGCGATCAATGCTTCGCCTCTGCAGCCACCCAAACCGGCATCTGTGATGTAACCGAACTCGGTCATCGGCGTCCACCCCAACGCACCGCTGGTGGAGCTAAATTCGCGCACACCACCGACCTCGAAAAGCCCCTCAATTCGTAGCAAACTGGCA
>JANXNO010000040.1 GCA_025354075.1 Burkholderiales bacterium
GCCGTAGCGCTTCGACAGCGCCATCCAGCCCGCCACCGCGCCGGGCACCGAGACGGCCATCCAGCCCCGCTCGGGCATCGCCTGCATGCCTTTGAAGGTGTCCGGCGACCATGCCTGCGGCGAGCGGCCTGACGAGTTGAGTCCATGCAGCGCTTTGTCTTCCGGGCTCCACACCAGCGCAAAAAGATCGCTGCCGAGGCCGTTGCTGCACGGCTCGACAACCGTCAGCACGGCAGCGGTGGCGATGATCGCGTCAATCGCGTTGCCGCCCGCTTTCAGCATCGACAGCCCCGCCTGCGCAGCAAGCGGATGCGTGGTCGACACCACATTGCGGGTCATCAGCGGCGAACGGCCACCGGGGTAAGGACGGGTGTAATTGAAGGTCATGATTGTTGCGGGCGATAAAACGTTGCGAATAGGTCGATTATCTTGCTTCGCCGATAATTGCCACATGCCCGCTCTCGTTTTATCCACGCTCAACGCCCGTTACGCCCATGCTTCACTGGGTTTGCGCTATTTATTCGCAAACCTCGACGAAGATATTCGCGCGGACACGAAGCTCGTTGAATCCGTGATTGGGAGCAAGACTGAGGTGCTCGTCGAGCAATTGCTGGCGTTGAATCCGAAGGTGGTTGGCTTCGGCGTTTACATTTGGAACGTCGAAGAAACGACCAAGCTCATCGCGATGCTCAAGGCCATCGCGCCGCAGATCAAGGTGATTATTGGCGGGCCCGAGGTGAGCTTCGAGACAACCGAGCAGCGCATTTTTGCGCTGGCTGACTACGTGGTCACCGGGCAAGGGGATGTGACGCTCAACATGCTCGCCCGCGCGCTGCTGCACGGCCCGCGTCCGCTCATGAAAGTGCACGTGGGCGGAGACCTTGATCTTGATGATCTTAAGCTGCCGTATGAGTACTACACCGATGAGGACATCGCGCGGCGGCATCTGTACGTGGAGGCCTCGCGCGGCTGTCCGTTCAAGTGTGAGTTTTGTTTGTCAGCGCTCGACAAGACGGCCGAGCCGTTCAACACCGAGCGTTTTCTGGCTGAGATGGCAAAGCTTTATGACCGTGGCGCACGTACCTTCAAGTTTGTCGACCGCACGTTCAACCTGAACATCAAAACCTCGCTGGCGATCCTCGATTTTTTCCTTGAGCGCATCAACGCGAAACCGGACGATCCGTGCTTTGCACACTTCGAGCTGGTGCCCGATCATTTGCCGGAAAAACTCAAGGACACCATCGCAAAATTTCCCGCTGGAACACTGCAATTCGAGATCGGCATCCAGACCTGGAACCCGACCGTGCAGGGTCACATTTCACGCAAGCAGAACAACGACAAAGCCAAGGACAACATCCGCTGGTTGCACGCACATTCGCAGGCGCACATGCACGTCGATTTGATCGCGGGGCTGCCGTCGGAAACGTTCGAGAGCTTCGGTGAAGGTTTTGACACACTCGCGCGCCTGGGCCCACACGAGATTCAGGTCGGCGTGTTGAAACGTCTGCGCGGCACGCCGATCATCCGTCACACCGACGCGTTCGCGATGCGCTACAACCCGGAGCCGCCGTACAACATTTTGTCGAACACCGAGCTGTCGTTCGCCGACCTGCAACGCATCAGCCGCTTCGCCCGGTTCTGGGACTTGATTGGTAACTCCGGGCGCTTCACCAATACGCTGCCGCTGGTGTTGCAGGAGCTTCCGGTCAGCGCATTCCAGCGCTTTCTCGCGCTCGCCGACTGGCTGTACGCCGAGACTGGCGCGACGCATCAAATCGCGCTGGAGCGATTGTTTGATCTGGTATATCGCTGGCTGGTTTCGGATGGCGGTATCGACATTGAAGCTGCGCAACAGAAAATTCTTGCTGATTATCAGAAGAGTGGTTCAAAGGGACGGCTATCATTTATGCATCGTGGGTTGACCGTTTCCGACGATCTAAACGCGGCCAACGCGAAGGCCAACAGCAACGCAACGCCTGCACGACAGCGGCGACATTTGGTGACTGCGCCTGCTTTATAGCGCCCCTAATGTCGGTGCCGTTCATCGCTTAACCCCGTTCCGCCGGGTCGTTCGTTACAACAGACTCAACAGTTCAAGGGTTAAATCCATCATGTCTCCTCTTTCTTTCGCCGCTGTGGTGGCGTCGGTGCTCTACGTCGGCAGCAGCCTGGCGGCGGACAGTGCCATCAAGCGCGTCACGCTCTATCCCGGCATCGCCGCAGTGGAGCGTGTCACCAGCGTGACCACGGGCATGAACGAAGTCAAATTCACCTGCCTGCCGTTGACGTTTGACAGCAACAGTTTGCGTGTTGAGGCCGACGACGGTATTCGTTTTGGTGACGTCAGCGTGAAAACGGTGGAAGCCGCCCTGGCACCGGCCTGCGGCGTTGGCCCGCAAACGCAGAAGATTCGTGAGCTCGAAGACAAACGCGCGCAGGTGGACGCCGAGCGCATTGGCCATGAAATCGCATTGAATTACGTCAAATCGCTGGGCGCACCGACGGAGGGCGGCGTGCGTGCGTCCGCCGCGCCTGCATCCATAGACGCCACCACCGAGAGCATGCGCCGCGCTGCGATGACCTCGCTGGTCAAGCAGCAGCAACTGGCGCGTCAGTTGGAAGACCTTGATGGGCAGCTCGCGGTGCTGCGCGCGCAAAATCAGACTGGCGCCAAAAAGGCCGCGCAGTATCGTGAGGTCGCCCTTCGTGTCTCCGCTAGCAAGAACGGTGCGTTGCGATTGAACTATCAGGTGAGCGGACCGGGCTGGATTCCGAGCTACCGGGCCACCCTCGATTCGGCCAGCAACACGGTGCGCATGGAGCGCCTCGCGGTGGTTTCGCAGAGCAGTGGTGAAGACTGGTCGGGCGTGCAGCTCAAGTTGTCCACCGCGCAACCGCGCCAGAGTGTGATGCCACCGTCGCCGTGGTCATGGCAAATCAATGTGTTGCCGCCGCTGGCCGCGACCGATGCCGTAGCGTACGCAGCTGCACCCGCACCGGTGGCGACCGGTTTCGCCATGAATAGCATGGAGGCCAAAATCGCGGTGCCCGTGTTCGATCCCTCTGTTTTTGAAGGCACCTACAGCACCGAATTCAGCATCGCACAACCAGTCGATCTGGCGTCCAACGACCAGCGCACGTCACTCTCGCTAGGCACGCAGTCGATGGCTGCTCGCGTATTCAGCCGCATCGTGCCGTCGCAGGCGGCGAGCGCGTTTGTCATGGCCGAGATCAAGCGTCCTGACGGCGTGTGGATTCGCGGCGACCTGCAACTGTTTCGCGATAACGCGCTGGTCGGCAATTCCACCTGGAACGTGGGCAGCGACAACGACATCACGCTGGCGTTTGGTCGCGATGAGTCACTGCGCGTTTCGGTGGATCCTGAAAAGAAAAACACCAGCACGGTGGGCTTTACCGGCGGCAAGCAGGTGCAATCCTACGTTCGGGCGTTCAGCATCGAAAACCTGAGAAAGACGGTAGCGAGTATCGAGGTGATCGAAGCGTCTCCGGTTGCGGTGAACTCCGCCGTTGAAGTGCAGAGCAAATTTGCGCCGGAACCGACGCAAAAGGACTGGAAAGCCATGCCCGGCGTCAACGTGTGGGCACAAACCCTGAACGCGGGTCAAATCGCGTCGTTCAAGGCAGATTACACCGTAATATATCCAAAAGACATGCGGATTACAGGGCTGCGATAGCTGCAAACATTGTCATGCTGAGCCACAACGAAGGATCGCGATGCAAACGACACTGCTCGGTCGCCTTATCCTTCGCCCGTGCTCAGGATGACGGTTGATAGCCAAAAATTTCTATGCGTGCGTGGAACTATTAGCTTTGTCGCAACGATGTGGGCCGCGAGAGCCGCTCCTGCGATACGTCCGGTCAGCCGGGCTACGGGGGTTATCGCAGTGCGAACAACAATCCGAAAGGAATAAACACAATGCTCGCAATATTACCGACGAGTACGATGGACGCCACCTTTTCCGGTTCTTGTTTGTAGTAATCCGCCACCAGAAAATTGAGCACCGCTGGCGGCAGTGAACCGAACAGAAAAACGAGCCCGGCCTGCTCTTTGGTCATCGGCAACACACCCACAAGAAGCCCCGCGATGAACAGCCCGGTCAACGGACAAATCGCCGCGCCGAGCAGCGAATTGGAAAAGTCCTCGCGCTTCACGTCCAGCATGCGCACGCCCAGCGACAAGAGCATCACCGGAATGGTGCAATCACCAATCATCTTCATTGGCGCATGCACGCTGTCCGGCAAATGCGTGCCCGATAAACCGAGCGCTGCACCGATCACAGTGGCCCATACCATTGGGCTTTTCAGCAGCAATTTCAGCTCTGCGTGCTTGTGAACGATGAACGAACCAATGGTGAAATGCAGCAGATTTGACGTGGTAAATAGTGCGACCATGCCCGCCACGCCCGCCGGACCGAACGCAAATAGCGCCAGCGGCAGCCCCATGTTGCCGCAGTTGTTGAACATCATCGGCGGCACGAAGGTGCGCGGATTTTGCCCGGAGAGTTTCGCGAATGGCCATGCCAGCAGACCCGAGCCGAGCACGATGACGATGGACGCTACAACCAGCGGCCAAAGCGAGAGCAGATCAACGCTTTTATCGGAGAGATTGGCCAGCACGAGGAACGGACCAAACACGTCCAGATTGAGTCGATTGACGACGCGCATGTCCGGTCGTTTCCAAACCCGACCAATGCCGTAGCCAAGCACAATGATGGCGATGACAGGAACGACAATTTCAAGAATACGCAGGGCGATGTTCATCGACGCTTCTCGCGCAACACGTCATCGTGCATCGGCCACAACCACGCGATCAACGCAAGCTGAATGACGAACAATGCAGCAAACGCTACTGCGAACCCATCGGTGGTAGCCGCTGCACCGGTTGCACTTGTTCGATAAAAATTAACCACAATCCCGATGCCCCATTGCAAGAAAAAGATTGCGCCGAACAGTGCCATGTTGAGCGCAGCGTTTGCCCGCCCCACGATCTCTTTCGGATAATACGGCGTGAGCAGTGCGAAATAGTTATTGGTCGCTGCGCCGAAAAATCCGAACGCGAAAAATACCAGGGGTAGCGCGACGGTTGACTTCAACGCCATTGGAAGCAGGATTACGGCGAATGCGAGCAACATCCAGCGGTTGTAAATAAATCCATCCTTTCCCGCTGCGCGTAACCGACCGGTCATCCAGCCGTGAAATAAATTGCCGATCAGCATGCCGATGGGCATGCAGATCAAGGTGTTGGCAAGTGTGTCGCCGGATAGCCCAGCGACGCTAGACAGCCAAGGACCCGCCCACAACGATTGCACCGCCCACAGCACGCCGACAGCAAACGAAACCGCAGGAAAAGCGTGGCGCGCCTGTCGCGTACGCCAGACGTGGCCGAGTGCGCTGCGCATGCTCACCGGTGCGGTTGAAGGCGTATGCGAGCGGCACGGTGGCGGCACCGTGAACAGCGCCGCTACCGCAAACATGACAAGGCCTGCGCAGCCCATGAATACAGCGCGCCATCCAAATGCGGCAATCGCCCATTGCGCAGGCACCGTGGCAGCGATTGCGCCCAACGTGCCTATGGCAAACATGAATCCGTTCGCCATGGGCTGCTGCGCACTGGGCAACCAGATCGAAAACGCACGCAACGAACTCATCAGACAGACCGACACACCCAGGCCAATCAACGCGCGGCCCACACCAAGCATCATAGTGTTTTGCGCAACCGCGAAAAGCGCAGTGCCCACCGCCGCTGCGATCAACGCACCGCCGTTGACGCGTGCGCTGTCAAAACGGTCGAGCAGGGAACCGAGAGGCAATTGCGCTAGCGTGAACGCAATGAAGTAAAGGCTGGTGAGTAGCCCCAGATCGGCGGGATTGAGCGAGAAGTCGCGAACCAGTTCCGGGGCCGCCACGGCGTTCACGTTGCGTAAAAGAACCGATGCGAAATAAGCAACAGCAAAGGGAATGAACAGCCGGATCAACAGGGCCCGGCTCCCCCGATGCGGCAGCGAAGTGACCGAATCAACCGTGCTCACAGAATGAACTGCGAGAGATTCTCGTCCTTGACGATGCCTGCGAGCTTGTCATCGACAAACGCCGCATCAATATCGATCGTGTGCCCAGTCAGAGAATCGGCCGTGTAGCTCACGTCCTCAAGCAATCGTTCCATCACGGTATGCAGACGCCGCGCGCCGATATTTTCCTGTCGCTCGTTCACGGTAAACGCGATTTCAGCTAGACGATGAATCGCATCGGGCTTGAACTCCAGCGTCACCTGCTCTGTAGCGAGCAAGCCCGCGTACTGCCGCGTCAGGCTCGCATCCGTGCTGGTCAAAATTCGCTCGAAATCTTCAACGGTCAGCGCGCTGAGCTCCACGCGAATCGGAAACCGCCCCTGCAATTCAGGAATCAAATCGCTCGGTTTTGAGACATGGAACGCACCGCTAGCGATGAACAAAATGTGATCGGTTTTGATGGTGCCGTACTTGGTGTTGACGGTCGTGCCTTCCACCAGCGGCAGCAAATCGCGCTGCACGCCCTGCCGAGAAACGTCCGCACCACCGGTCTCCTGCCGCGTCGCGATCTTGTCGATTTCGTCGAGAAAAACGATGCCGTTTTGCTCAGCATTTTCCAGCGCGTTGGCTTTCAGCTCGTCTTCATTCACGAGCTTGCCCGCCTCTTCATCCTGCAGCACTTTCATCGCCTCATCGACGCGCATCCATTTCGATTTTTTGCGATCTTGCCGCATGTTCGCGAACATGCCCTGAATCTGCTGTGTCATCTCCTCCATACCGGGCGGAGCCATCACTTCCATCTGCGGCGCAGGAACAGCGACTTCAATCTCGATTTCTTTTTCATCGAAATGACCCTCGCGCAACATCTTGCGAAATTTCTGCCGCGTCGCGTTGTCGGTCGGTTTCAAATCTTCAAAATTCACGGCATTGGGCGGTGGCAACAACGCGTCGAGCACGCGCTCTTCTGCCGCATCCTGCGCCTTTTCGCGCACTGCCTTCACCGCCTGCTCGCGCGTCTGCTTGATCGCGATCTCCACCAGATCACGAATGATCGTGTCTACATCGCGGCCCACATAGCCTACCTCGGTGAACTTGGTCGCCTCCACCTTCACAAACGGCGCGTTAGCCAGTTTCGCCAATCGTCGCGCAATCTCGGTCTTGCCGACACCCGTCGGCCCGATCATCAGGATGTTTTTCGGCGTGATCTCGTGACGCAGCGGGTCAGCCACCTGCTGCCTGCGCCAGCGGTTACGCAGCGCAATCGCCACTGCCTTCTTCGCAGCCGCTTGCCCGACGATATGCCGATCCAGTTCAACAACAATTTCTTTCGGGGTCATGGGAGTGGGCATAGCGACAAACAGATGGACGAAAAACCTACTGATTTTACGGGCGTAGAATTCCTGCGACTCCACAGGCATGCGGAAAATGTAAAAGCCTCATTTTTAACGGCACTGATGGACGCATTGCGTAGTTGCTCCTCGCTTGTGTGGCCAGCCACACTGCACCCGTCGCGCCTGGTACTGCATCCCGTCAGCACCGCCAAATACGGCTCTTTTACAATTGCCCCACTCCTTACCGGTTCAACCCATGCCCATTCTGCAAGACAAAACCATTCTCCTGACCGGCCTCTTGTCTAATCGCTCCATCGCGTTTGGCATTGGCAAAGCGCTCAAACGTGAGGGCGCGACGCTCGCCTTCACCTATGCGGGCGAGGCGATGAAATCGCGGGTCGAGAAGCTCGCGCCAGAGCTCGGCGGTGGGCTCATCATGAGCATGGACGTGACGCAGCAGGACGAGATTGATGGAGTGTTCGCGAAACTCGGACGCGAATGGGGCGGCATTGACGGCGTGGTGCATTCGATAGGCTACGCGCCGCGCGAATCCATCGCGGGTGACTTCCTGGACGGTCTGTCGCGATCCTCTTTCATGACGGCGATGGATATTTCCGCCTACAGTTTTGCCGCGCTGGGCAAGGCTGCGCGGCCGTTGATGAAAGGGCGTAATGCGTCGATGCTTACCCTGACGTATCTCGGGGCCGTGCGTGCGCTGCCGAACTACAACACGATGGGCATCGCTAAGGCCGCGCTAGAGGCGAATGTGCGCTACATGGCTGCATCGCTTGGCCCGGAAGGCACCCGCGTCAACGGTATCAGCGCAGGTCCAATCAAGACGCTGGCTGCCGCGGGCATCGCAGGCTTTTCGACGATGCTTAAAAATTTTGCGGCGGCCAACCCTCTGCGTCGCAACATCACGGCGGATGAAGTAGGTAATGTCGCGGCGTTTTTGATGTCGGACTGGGCAAGCGCGATGACTGGCGAAATTCTTTATGTGGACAATGGTTTCTCGCAGATGGCAACGGGGCTGGATGACGGTGGCGTGAAACCTTCGGAATGAGCGTTGTTAGGTGCCGCCGGTACAGAACGATGCAACGACATCAACAAAATGCACAAACTCGCTGATTGCGTGATCACTGCCTTCGATGATATGTTGTTGCGCACCCCTATAGTGGTCGCGCATGTGGTGCCAGTCGAGCACCTCATCGTCCGTCGCGGCGAGTAAAAAATAGCGTTTTGGCTGGGTAATAGCGGCCACTTTCAACGCCACCAGTTGATCGAGATACCCGGCCTTGAACTCAAACGGCGTCTCTCCGTTGTAGGCAAAGCTTTCGCCGATGTGCGCACCCAGATCGACATCGGGATGCACGGCAGGGTTGAGCAGCGCTGCACGGCAGCCATACCGCTCCGCCAAAAACGTGGCGTAAAACCCGCCCAATGACGAGCCGATCAACGCCCAATCCTTCGCCGCGTCGCCGCGATCTTCAATCAATTCGCACGTCAACTCCATCGCCAGCGCCGGACTTGCGGGCAACTGAGGGCAGACAAAGCGGTGCGCTGTAGCCGCGAAATGCGTCGCCATTTGCCGCGCTTTGGTCGATTGCGGGCTGGAGCGGAAGCCGTGCAGATACAGGATGTTCATCAATATGCGTCCGGTAGGAGCGGCTCTGCCGCGACTTACGTTTAAGCGCCACGTTGGGTCGCAGCAGAGCCGCTCCTACAATTAGGCAACGTTTTCAACACACAAGAATAAATCATGGCAGTTCAATGCGGCATCGTCGGTCTTCCGAACGTCGGCAAATCCACGCTTTTCAACGCGCTTACCAAAGCAGGTATTGCTGCGGAAAACTATCCGTTCTGCACTATCGAGCCCAACGTCGGTATTGTTGAGGTGCCTGATAGCCGTCTTGCGGCACTCGCCGAAATCGTCAACCCGCAACGTATCGTTCCCGCATCGGTCGAGTTCGTCGACATCGCCGGATTGGTCAAGGGCGCGTCCAAAGGCGAGGGCCTCGGCAACCAGTTTCTCGCCAACATCCGCGAATGCGACGCTACCGCCCACGTCGTGCGCTGCTTCGAAGATGACAACGTGATTCACGTCGCGGGGAAAATTTCACCCATTGACGATATCGAAGTCATCAACACCGAACTCGCGCTCGCCGATCTCGCAAGCGTCGAGAAAGCCGTGCATCGCTTCACCAAGTTGTCACGCTCTACGGGCGGCGACAAAGAAGCAGCGAAGATGCTGCCGCTGCTTGAAAAATGCCAGAAGGTTTTGGATCAGGGCCTCGCTGTTCGTTCGCTGGCGCTGGATGAGGAAGAAAAGGCGTTGGTGAAACAACTGTCTCTCATCACTTCAAAACCAACGATGTATGTGGCCAACGTCGCCGACGCCAACGATCTGGCACACAACGCGCACTATCAGGCAGTGCTCGCCTACGCCGCTAAAGAGCGCGCTCCGGTGGTGGCCGTATGCGCGAACATGGAGGCCGAAATCGGCGACATGGACGACGCTGACAAGATGGAATTTTTGAAGGATCTCGGTTTAGAGGAGCCGGGCCTCAACCGCGTGATTCGCGCGGGATACAACTTGCTCGGCCTACAAACGTACTTCACGGCCGGCGTCAAAGAAGTCCGCGCCTGGACCATCCACAAAGGCGACACCGCCCCGCGCGCCGCCGCTGCAATTCACACCGATTTCGAAAAAGGCTTCATCCGCGCGCAGACCATCGCCTTTGCCGATTTCATCCAGTTCAAAGGCGAACACGGCGCGAAAGAACACGGCAAGATGCGCGCTGAGGGCAAGGAATACGTGGTGCATGATGGGGACGTTTTGAATTTCTTGTTTAACGTGTAGGCTATTCGCGAAGCGCGTTTGCGATCTGTGTCAGCACTGGCTCCCAACGCCTTGATTTAGCCTGCCGGAACAGTCGCATCGTGGGCGACCATGCGCATTTGTTACCCGTGATGCCGTAACGCCAGTCGCCTGCGTGGCGCAGCA
>JANXNO010000088.1 GCA_025354075.1 Burkholderiales bacterium
GGCTGCGATGACAGCCGCCATCGCTAGATACGGATTTACATCAGCACCGGGGCAGCGCGTTTCGAGGCGCGTGGCCTTGGGCGAGCCAGCGATCACGCGGAAGCTGGCCGTGCGGTTGTCCAGTCCCCAGGTCGGTTTGACCGGAGCCCAGAAGCCGTCTACCAGTCGCTTGTAACTGTTGATGGTCGGCCAGAACATCGGCGCGAATTCCATCAGGCATGCGACTTGACCAGCGAGATAACTTTCGAACAGTTTGCTCATTGAGCGCGAGCTCTTGGCGTCGAAGAACAAATTCTTCTTGCCGTCCGACAGACTCTGGTGAATGTGGCCACTGCAACCGGGATACTGCTGGCTCCACTTCGCCATGAAGCTCGGCATGATGCCGTAGCGCTTGCCGATTTCGCGCGCACCCGTCTTGAATAGGATCGCTCGATCCGCCTGCTCCAGCGCGGCGCTGAAGGCGATGGCGACCTCATAAACGCCGGGCCCGGTCTCTGTATGCAAGCCTTCGATCGGTACGCCAAACGCCAACATATCGTCCATCAGCGCGTTGAAAAATTCGCGGTTGTCGGCCATGCGCAACAGTGAATAACCGAACATGCCAGGCGTTAATTTGGTGGGGTTGACGCCCTGCTTTTCAGCCCAGCTCTCTGGTGTTTCCTTAAAGTTGAACCACTCGAATTCCATGCCTGTCATCGGCGCGAAGCCCATGTTCTCAGCGCGTTTCAATACACGTTTGAGCGTCTGCCGCGGACACACCGCATAGGGCGAGCCATCGGCGTTGATGAAATCGCTCAAGAAGAACGAAACGTTGTTATCCCAGGGCACTTTGCGATGCGTGCCCAGATCAATCTGCGCCAGCGCATCCGGGAAGCCGTGCTGCCAGCCAGTGACTGTGGCGTTGTCGTAGCAAAGGTCTTGCGAGTCCCAACCGAACACCACGTCGCAGAAACCGAATCCACTTTCGGTCGCGCCAAGAAATTTGTCCTTGTGCAAATACTTACCACGCAAAATGCCATCAATGTCGCTCACTGCGACCTTGACTTTGTTCTCGCCAGATTTGCGGATGGCCGCAACAGCGGCATGTTCTTTGGTGCTTGCCATGAAAGCTCCGTTCCTGATTGCTGTGATCGCGATGTTGCCGACCTTGCCGACGTTTTGTTAGGCGGGCGCGCCCGATGGTATGCCCAAATCCTTGAGCGCGAGTGCGACAGCATGCACCGCCTGCTCCATTTCGACTGGGCCAATCGCTCCAATGCATCCAACGCGGAAGGTTTCCACCTGCGTCAGCTTGCCCGGATACAAAATGAAGCCGCGTGACTTCGCTGCATCGTAGAAGCGCTTGAACTCATAGTTCGGATGCGCGGGCGCGTGAAAGGTGACGATGATCGGTGCCTGGATCGCGGGGTCGAGAAACGGCTTGAAGCCGAGCGCCGCCATGCCTTGTATTAGCGTCTCGCAGTTGCGCGTGTAACGAGCCAGCCGCGCGGGCTGACCGCCTTCTTCTTCAAACTGGGCGATGGCTTCGGCCAATGCAACGACTACGTGCGTGGGCGGTGTGAAACGCCACTGCCCTGTCTTTTCCATGTAGGCATGCTGATCGTAGAGATCCATCGCCAGCGACTGACTTTGCCCGGCGCACTTGTCCAGAACCTCTTTGCGGATGAACACAAAGCCCATGCCGGGAACGCCTTCGAGGCACTTTCCACTTGCTGCAATGAGTGCATCGAAACGCGTTTTTCGCGCATCGATTTCGAGCGCTGCGAACGAGCTCATCGCGTCAATGATGAGGCCCTTGTTGAACTCCGCGCATACATCAGCAACTTCCTGCATCGGATTCAGCACGCCAGCACCAGTCTCGCAATGAATCAGCACGACGTGCGTGATGCTGCTGTCCGCCGCGAGCTTTTCACCCAGAGCGGCGGGTGAAACTGCTTCATGGTCGGCGAATGGCATCAACGTGCAACGTCGTCCCATCAACGTCGAGAGCTTCGCCGCGCGCTTGCAATACGCGCCATTGTCGAGCACAAGAATGTGTCCACTGGTCGGCACCAGAGTTGCGACCGCTGCTTCGACGCTGAAGGTGCCGCTGCCTTGCAACGGCACCACGATGTGCGTATCTTCCCCATCGACAATTTTTAGGAGACTGTGGCGTACGCTTGCAGTGACATTGTTGAACTCAACGTCCCATGAGCCCCAGTCACGCAGCATTGCGAGCTTGGTACGCAGGCTGGTCGTCAGCGGGCCGGGCGTGAGAAGAATGGAATCGTGTGACATTGGTTGTGCTACCTCCTGCCTTGCCTATCTCGTACCGCGCCATGCTTGCGTGCGACGATCCACGAGTCGTGCCAGCAGCATAAACACACCCGTCGCGACGGCAGATATTCCGGCGATCATCACCGCCATCGCAGCCGCCGCGCCAATTTCGCCTGCTTCATCGAGATTGAGAATGGCGATGGATGCGACTTTGGTTTCAGGTGAATAAAGGAATACTACGGCTGAAATGGTAGTCATTGCATTGATGAAAAAGTAGCGTGCGATATCAACCAACGCAGGCGTACATATAGGCAGCGTCACACGCCAGAAGGTTTTGTACCAGGGCACTTTCAGCGACGCACTAACTGCCTCGAACTCGCCATCCAACGCCTTAAGCGCTGTTACTGCGGTCAAATGCCCTGTCGTGTAGAAGTGAACGATAGTGCACAGCGTGAGTAGCGCCGTGGTGTGATACAGCCAGTTCAACGGGTTTGACAGCGCGTTAAAGAAGAAGATGTAACCCAGGCCCAACACTAATCCGGGCACCGCCATCGGCAGCATCGCGAGCATGCGAACCGGTGCGCGCAGCCAGCCTGCACCTTTGGTTTTTTCTAGAAGGTATGCCGAGAAAAAAACCAGCACTGTGCCAAAGAGTGCTGTACCTGACGCCATCTTGAGACTGTTCACGAAGCCTTCACCCACCTCGCCGTCCACCATACCAAGCACGTAGTGGCGAAGGCTAGGCGTCAAGTTGTACGGCCAGAAACTCGCGAATGATGCAAAGATCGCCATACCCAGCATCGCCAGCATCAACAGGGAAATCACTGTGCAAAACGCCGTCATCGCCATGTCGTAGCCGCGCGATGGAACGGGTCGGTGAGGCACTGCACGTGCGGTGAGCATGGCGGTTTGCTTTTTGCTCACATAGTGATCAACGGCAAAGGTCAGCACTGCGGGCAACAACAATAACAGCGCTACTACCGAACCTTTGGCAAAGTCCTGTTGGCCAATGACCAGTTTGAAAACGTCCGTTGCCAGCACATTGAAATTGCCGCCAATGACTTTGGGGATTCCGAAATCGGTCATCACCAGCGTGAAGGTCACCAGCCCCGCCGAGAGCAGGCCATACTTTGCACCCGGCACCGTAATGGTGAAAAACTTGCGCGAAGCCGTGGTACCCATCGCGGCAGCGGCTTCATACAGGCGGGCATCGGCGAGGCTCAACCCCGTGATCAGGATCATCAACGCATGCGGGAATACCGAAAAACACTCGGCGACCACAATGCCTGGCGCACCATAAATTTGCGCGATGCCAACGCTCTGCATCGCCGCCTTCAGTACGCCCTGATTGCCAAACCAGTAGATGAGTGAAATCGCGGACAGCAACGACGGTGCCAGCAACGGAATGAGGCTGATGCCGCGGAACAGCGATTTGTGCGACATGCAGGAGCGCGTGATGGCGTAGGCGAAGCCGAATGCCAGGGGCAGCGTGATGACGGTGACCACAATCGACACCCACACGCTGTTCCACAAACTCGTTAGCAGCGCAGGCGTCTGCGCATAGGTAATGAAATTGGAGAAGCCCGCGAATTCACCCGCTTTTCCGAGGAGTGATTGCATGAGGATCGCGCCAAGCGGAAACGCCAGGAAAACCATCAGCGCAAGCGCAACCAGTGCAAGGCTCAAATGCGCGATGCGATCACTCCAGTGCGTTTTTTGTCGCACCGTAAGCGACGTCGACGAATTCAGCACTGCGTCTATCACTAGAAAAGTCGCAGCCGTTCAGGCAGCAATTTCAGACGCAGCGGCGAGTCAACCACGAGCGATTGCTCGGTCAGAAAATTCAGCGACAGGTACACAGTGAGTTTGTGCGGCGCGAACGCGGGTGTGTTGACGCGCACGTGGCAGAACGAACCGAGAAACTCGATCTTCTCGATCACCGCGTCGAACACATGCGGATCGTCCGCCGCGAAGCTTGCCGCTCCGCCACCCACTGGACGCGCGAGCACGTCTTCCGGACGCAGATAGACTTTTACCGATTGCGTTGAGGAGTCTCGAGCAGGGACACGTGGGAGCGCAATTGAAAATGTGCCGACGGACAGTTGCTGACCATTCAGTGAGCCGGGCAGAACATTCACTTTTCCTACGAAATCCGCCACAAATGGTGACGCCGGTTCGCGATAAATGTCCATCGCACTGCCGACCTGCTCAATGAAACCATGGTTCATCACCACAATGCGATCAGCCAGCGACAGTGCTTCTTCCTGATCGTGGGTCACCATGATGGTGGTGACACCAAGCTTCTGCTGCAGCGCGCGAATCTCCTGGCGCAGCCGCACACGTTCAAGTGCATCCAGCGCGGACAGTGGCTCATCGAGCAGCAACAAACCCGGCGAGGTCGCGAGCGCACGCGCCAAGGCTATGCGTTGTTGCTGCCCGCCAGACAACTGGCTCGGATACTTGGCATCGCTGCCAGGCAGGCCAACCAGTTTCAACAGCTCGGTAACGCGGTTTTTGATCGCACCTCTTTCAACTCGACGATTGACCAATCCGTACGCCACGTTATCAGCAACACTCAGATTGGGGAATAGTGCGTAGCTCTGGAAAACAATGCCGTAGTCCCGCTCGGCTGGGGGGCGCCGAGTGATGTCGTTGCCAGCCTGAAAGATTGACCCGGAGGTTGGCGTTTCGAGTCCTGCGATGATGCGCAATAGCGTTGTTTTGCCACAGCCCGACGGTCCGAGGAAGCAGACAAACTCGCCCTTCGCAATTTCGAGATTGATGTGTGAGAGCGCGGTAAACGCTCCGAACTCTTTTTTGACGTTACGCAGCTGTAGATAGGGCTGATCGGTCATGGCTAAGGCAACAAAAGATAGAGGTGCGCCGACGCGTTACGTAGCGCACCGTCAATCAGGAACCGAAATGAACTATTTCTTCTCGGATTTCGAGTCGTAGCGTTTCGTCCATTCAGCCAAAATGCGGTCGCGGTTTTCGGCTGCCCAACTAAAGTCCATTTTCACTAGCCGTGCTTCGTAATCTGCTGGCACATTGGCCAGCGGAGCCGCAATACCTGGCACGGCCGTAATGGCGAAATTTTTGCCATAGAGGGCCATCGCATCTTTACTGGAGGCCCAATCAGCCAGCCTTTTTACGGCGTCAAGTTTCTTGGTGCCTTTATGAATTGCAAAGGCTTCAAGATCCCAGCCGAGTCCCTCTTTCGGGAACACCAGATCAATCGGCGCTCCTTTAGCTTTGTTGCTATTGGCACGATATTCAAAGGAGATGCCGACCACAAATTCGCCGGAGCCAGCCATATTGCAGGGCTTCGAACCGGAGTGCGTGTACTGTGCAATGTTCTCGTGCAAACCATCCATGAACTGCCACCCGCCGCCTTTGCCGGCATCGTCGCCAAACAGCGCGAGCCACGCAGTAACGTCGAAGAAGCCGGTGCCGCTGGACGCCGGATTCGGCATTACGATCTGTCCCTTGTAGGCTGGCTTGGTGAGGTCTTTCCAGGTTTCGGGCTTGGGGATACCCTTCTTGGCGGCCTCCACCGTATTGAAGCAAACTGTCGCCCCCCAAACGTCCATGCCGAACCATGCAGGTGGACTTTTCTTGTCGCGGTACTGCGCCTGAATGGCTGCAAGACCCGACGGAGCGTAGGGCTCCAGCATGCCTTGCTTATCCAGCACAGCAAGACTGGACGCAGCAACGCCCATCACCGCGTCAGCCTGTGGGTTGCCTTTTTCGGCGAGCAGCTTGGCGGTGATCACGCCCGTGGAATCACGCACCCATTTGATTTCGATATCCGGATAAGCTTTGTTAAAGCCTTCCTGATACGCCTTCAGTTGATCGGTTTCAAGGGCTGTGTAAACAAGAACTTGTGTTTTCTGGGCGAGTGCAACCGATGAAATCAGCGCAACGGTCGCGAGTGCAGACCAGCGATACAGCGAAGACAGACGCATAGTGTTGTTCCTTTACAAAACATGCAATGGTGTGTGCAATCCGTGACAACGCTGTGACATGGTTTGGAGCGGTGTATCCGACTCTCTTCTTGATGACCCCCTGCGTCGCCTCAATTGCGTTTTAACGCTCTGTATAACTCATTGTCAATTGTTTTTTGTAGATTGTTGACAATCTACGCGTGCAGGCATCAAAATAGCGCTATGAGTTTAAGTCTGGCCTCCCCAAACGCAACGATTGCACTATTGCAGTCCAGTTCGCTGACCACTGTGGTGCAGCAGGACATTGAGCGCGCAATCCTGGCCGGCGAATACGCGCCCGGCAGCAAGCTGGTTGAGGCTACGCTTGCAGAAAAAATGGGCGTGTCGCGTGGGCCAGTACGTGAGGCTTTCCGTATGCTTGAAGAAGCGGGGCTGGTACGCAACGAAAAAAATCGTGGCGTGTTCGTGCGCGACATACCGATGGACGAAGCAGTCGAAATATTTGACCTGCGCGCAGTGATGGATGAACTGGTGGGGCGTCAGCTTGCGGTCAACATCACTCCCGTTCAGCTCAGGGAAATCAAGGCACTGGTTGAAGCCATGGAGCGCGCAGTGAAGGCCAACGACACGCGCAATTACCATTTGCTCAATCTCAAATTTCATGATCGCCTCGTGGAGATGGCAGGCAATCGCAAGCTTACTTCGATCTATCGAAAACTGATTAAAGAGCTGGCACTGTTTCGGCGCCTCAACCTAGCGGACGGCTGGCTGTTGCCGATCTCTGCGGGCGAGCATCGGCAGATTGTGAAGGCGATTGCGTCGGGCAATGCTGAAGCGGCAGGCAAAGCGATGTTCGACCACGTGATGGAGAGCAAAGTGCGAACCATCGAGAACGATCTGCACCGACAAACCCGTGCTGCTACTAGCCGCTCCACTGAACATCGGAGCGCGTAGGCACGCGTAGACACTTGAGCTGCTCACGCGACTAAAGGAAGACTGAACGTGACCACTGAATCAAATATCGAAGTCAACGGACGCAACTACAAGCTCCCCACAGTTCCAACTGTGGTCGTATGCGTAGACGGCTGCGAGCCTGACTATCTGGCGCAGGCAGTCGCGACGGGCCACATGCCGTGGCTAAAGCGTACGCTGGCGGAAGGCACCGGACTTATTGCTGAATGTGTAGTGCCCACATTTACCAACCCCAACAATCTTTCCATCGTGACCGGCGCGCCGCCGTCAGTACACGGTATTTGTGGCAACTATCTGTTTGACACCGCCACTGGCACCGAGGTCATGATGAATGATCCGAAGTGGTTACGTGCGCCCACGATCCTCGCATCGCTCTCGGATACTGGAAAGACACTCGCCGTGATTACGGCGAAGGACAAATTGCGCAAGCTGCTCGGGCACAAAATGAAAGGCATCTGCTTCTCATCCGAGAAGTCAGATCAGGTGACGATGAGCGAGAACGGAATCGACGACATCCTGACGCGTGTCGGTATGCCGGTACCCAGCGTCTACAGCGCAGCGTTGTCTGAGTTTGTGTTTGCGGCAGGTGTGCAGCTAATGCAAAGTCAGCGACCCAACGTGATGTATCTGTCGACGACCGACTACGTACAGCACAAACATGCACCGGGCACCGACGGCGCCAACTCGTTCTATGCGATGATGAATGGCTACATGGCAAAGCTTGAAGCGATGGGTTGCGTTATCGCGCTCACGGCTGATCACGGCATGAATGCCAAGGTAGCTATGGACGGCACACCTGATGTGATTTATTTGCAGGACTGGTTTGACGGCTGGCTTGGCGCTGCTGTGGCGCGCGTGATCCTGCCGATCACTGATCCGTACGTTGTTCATCACGGTGCGCTGGGATCGTTTGCGACGGTGTACTTGCCGTCGGGTGTTGACGTTGAACAAGCTCGCGCCAAAGTCGCAGCGATTCGAGGTGTCGAGTCTGCAATGACACGGGCCGAGGCCGCGCAACGATTTGAATTGCCCGAGGACCGGATTGGCGACCTGGTTGTAGTGTCCGAGCGTTTTACGGTGATTGGCACATCAGCCGAGAAACATGATTTATCCGGACTGGATGCACCGCTCCGCTCGCATGGAGGTGTCAGCGAGCAGCGCGTGCCTTTGATCGTGAATCGCAAATTGCCGGGACTAGATATGGGTCGCCGATTCCGCAATTTTGATGCGTTTGATCTTGTGCTCAATTACGCACAGTAGTCGCGTCGCGAGGCAATCATGATCGAACAATTCATTCTCGACAATCAACTGAACGCAATGCGGCTCATCGGTCGCAAAGTCGGCGCTGATCGCCCGTCTGATCGAGCCATTTCGGTGCATAACCCGTACACGGAAAAACAGATCGGAACCGTGCCGAAAGCGACAATCGATGAGGTGCGCGAAACCTACGCCACGATGCATGCCTATCGGCCAAAACTCACCCGATTTGAACGCGCCGCGATTCTCAATCGTGCAGCAGATATCGCCAAACGCCGTCAAGATGACGTCGCAAAGCTGATCTCTGCGGAAGCGGGCCTTTGCATGAAGGACGCGATCTATGAGGCCGGACGTGTCAGCGATGTGTTTCTGTTCGGTGCTAACGAGGTCCTCAAAGACGACGGCCAGATTTTCAGTTGTGATCTGACTCATCACGGCAAGAAGCGACGCGTCTTCACGCAACGCTCGCCGCTGCTGGGTGTGATCACCGCAATCACGCCGTTCAATCACCCGATGAATCAGGTAGCGCACAAGGTAGTGCCCAGCGTGGCGACCAACAACCGCATGGTACTGAAGCCATCCGAGAAAGTGCCGTTCTCTGCGATCCTGCTTGCGGACTTTCTACATGAAGCGGGTCTACCTCCCGAGATGCTCAGCGTGATCACAGGCGACCCGCGCGAGATTGCGGATGAATTGCTGACCAATGAACATGTTGATCTGATTACCTTCACAGGTGGCGTATCGATTGGCAAATACATCGCGAGCAAGGCGGGGTATCGACGCATGGTGCTGGAACTGGGTGGCAACGATCCCATCATCGTCATGGAGGACGCTGACATTAACGAGGCCTCGACGCTGGCAGTACAAGGCTCCTACAAGAATTCCGGTCAGCGCTGCACTGCGATCAAGCGCATGCTGGTGCATGAATCGGTTGCCAATGAATTCGTTGAACAGGTCTTGGAGAAAACCCGTGCCTGGTCCTACGGCGATCCGTCCGATCCAACGCTGGACATGGGTACTGTCATTGACGAGCACGCAGCGCAGCTGTTCGAAACGCGCGTCAACGAAGCGATTTCACAAGGGGCGAAACTGCTGGCGGGTAACGTACGCCGTGGGGCGTTGTATTCGCCGACGTTGCTTGATAGGGTGCAACCCGAGATGACGGTTGCGATGCAGGAAACCTTCGGGCCGGTGTCGCCGATTATTCGCTTCAAAAATATTGACGACGCAATTCGTATTTCCAACGGTACTGCATACGGGCTTTCGAGTGCAGTGTGCACCAATCGCCTCGACTACATCACGCGGTTCGTCAGTGAGCTTGAAGTTGGCACGGTGAACGTACGTGAAGTGCCTGGTTATCGTCTTGAATTGACCCCATTCGGCGGCATCAAGGACTCTGGCCTTGGCTACAAGGAAGGTGTACAGGAAGCCATCAAGAGTTTCACCAATATCAAGACCTATTCGCTGCCTTGGGTCTAGCAGGGTTCTTCGCATGTTGACACTTACGGACATTGAATATCTGTTTGCAAAAAACGGAGACGAACAGTACAGCGGTGAACCCGTCACGCAACTGGAACACGCGTTACAAACTGCGTATTTCGCTGAGCGCGATGGAGCCGACGATGAGCTGATCACCGCAGCACTGCTGCACGATCTCGGGCATCTGCTACATGATCTTGGCGAGACGCCTTCCCTGAGTGGCGTTGACGATGTTCACCAGTACCGTTCGCTGCCCTTTCTGCGAGGGCTTTTCAGTGATGAGGTGTTGAACGCGATCAAATTTCACGTCGATGCGAAGCGATATCTTTGCGCGGTGCAGCCCGAATATCACCTCCGACTTTCCGAGGATTCGAAGCGGAGCCTGGTGCTTCAAGGTGGCTTATTCGCCGAGGCCGCAGCTGCGGAATTCATCCGGCAGAGGGGTGCGGAGCGCGCGGTTCGGTTGCGGCTGTGGGATGACGCTGCGAAGGACGCGCATCTCGAAACGCCGTCGCTCGGGCACTTCATGCAAAGCGCTTCGCGTTGCGCGTTGAAAGCTCAGACTTAGTGACGCTGACCTGGCCGATTGTTGTCATTGTGCTCTTCGGCGCATTGCTGCATGCAAGCTGGAACGTAGTGGTTAAATCGAGCAGCGACAAGGCGCTGGACATGGCGCTCATTCATTTGCTCGGCTGCTTCATTGCGCTGCCGCTTGTTTTGGTCGTCGGATGGCCGCCGTTGGTGGCGTGGCCGTACATCCTCTCGTCAGTCGTCATCCACATTGCGTACTACGTGGCGCTGACCAATGCCTACAAGCATGGTGACATGGGCCACACCTATCCGCTGATGCGCGGTGTCGCGCCGATGCTGGTGGCAGTGTCCGCGTTCACTACGCTGGGCGAACACTTGTCGCCGCTTGCGTGGGCCGGGGTCACGGGCGTTTGTTGTGGCGTACTGGTACTAGGACTCAGCCGACAAGCGCTCGACAATCGTCGCGCGACCTTGTTTGCTTTAGCGAATGCCGTTGTGATTGCTGTCTACACCGTCATTGATGCGCTAGGTGCGCGCGCGTCCGGCAATGCCGTGCAGTATGTTGTCGCGCTGTTTGTACTCGACGGCTGGCCGTTCGCGCTCATGGTGCTCGCACGACGCGGGCGTGCAGCGTGGCCCTATGCGAGAGCGAGGTGGCCCATAGCTGCCGGTGGTGCGCTGGCGTCACTGGGTTCTTACGGCATCGCGCTGTGGGCAATGACGCGGGCACCCGTTGCCAGCGTTGCGGCGTTGCGTGAGACTTCCGTGCTCTTTGCGGCGCTGCTCGGAAGCTGGTTTTTGAAAGAGAAATTCACGCCACGTCGCGCACTGGGTACGTGCGTCATCGTTGGCGGCGTAATGGCATTGCGATTGGGTTGAGTGCCCTTGAGGGATTGAAATGAGTCTTCCATCACACGCAGAAATCGTCATCGTTGGTGGCGGTATTGCAGGTTGTTCAACGGCGTATCACCTCGCAAAATTGGGCAAACGCGATGTGCTGCTGCTGGAGCAGGGCAAGCTGACCTGCGGCACGACATGGCATGCCGCAGGACTCATCGGGCAAATGCGACCCAACCGCAACATAACGCGCATGAGCAAGTACGGTATCGAGCTTTACTCCACGCTCGAAGCGGAAACAGGGCTGGCTACCGGCTGGAAGCAGTGCGGCAGCGTCAACGTGGCGAGTACGCCAGAGCGTATGAAAGTGCTGCGAAAGCAGGTCGCCTTGGCGAAAAGTTTCGGCGTTGACGTCGAGGAAATTTATCCGCAACAAGCCGGCGAACTTTATCCTGTGATGCGCACCGATGACTTGCAGGGCGCGATCTGGATTCCCGGTGATGGCAAAGCGAATCCCGCAGATCTTGCAATGTCATTGGCGAAGGGCGCGCGCAATGGTGGCGTGCGCATCGTTGAAGACCTTGAGGTAACAGGCGTCATCATCGAAAAGGGCCGCGCGGTCGGCGTGCGAACGGCGCAGGGCGATGTGCGTTGTGAAGTCGTGGTGAACTGCGGCGGACAGTGGGCGCGGCAGTTCGGTCGTCGTGCAGGTGTGAATGTGCCGCTCTATTCGGCGGAACATTTCTACGTGGTCACTGGCAAGATTGACGGCGTGCATCCGATGCTTCCGGTGATGCGCGATCCCGATGGTTTCATTTATTACAAAGAGGAAGTCGGCGGCCTCGTGATGGGTGGGTTCGAGCCGAAGGCGAAACCCTGGAAAGTGGATCCGATTCCGTCCAGCTTTCAGTTTGAATTGCTGGGGGAGGATTGGGATCAGTTTGAACCCCTGATGACCAACGCGATCCATCGCACGCCGTGTCTGGAAACGGCCGAAATCAAGATGTTGCTCAACGGGCCGGAGAGCTTCACACCGGATGGTAATTTCATCCTGGGCGAAGCGCCGGAATTACGTAATTACTTCGTTTGTGCCGGGTTCAATTCAGCGGGTATTGCCAACTCTGGTGGTGCAGGTCGCCTCATCGCGGAATGGATTGTCGGCGGCGAAGCGAGCAGCGATTTGTGGGACGTGGATATTCGTCGCTTTGGCAGCTTTACCGGTAACCGCAAAGCATTGTTTGATCGCACTGCCGAGACGCTAGGCCTGCATTACGCAATGCGCTGGCCGCGACAGGAGCTTGAGACGGCAAGGCCGCTGCGCACATCGCCGCTGTACGATTTGCTGGCTGCGAATAACGCGGAATTCGGCAGCAAAAATGGCTGGGAGCGAGCAAACTATTTCAAATCTCCGGGTACTACTTGCCCTGAGTTTGGTCTGGACAAGCCGGGCTGGTTGCCGTGGATGATTGAAGAGCAATGCGCAACGCGCGAAACGGTTGCACTCTATGACCGAACCTCATTCTCGAAGCTGCTCCTGCAAGGGCGAGATGCGCTCAATGCGCTGCAACGCCTATGCGCCAACGAGATTGATATTCCGGTCAACAAGATGGTCTACACCGCGATGCTCAACGCACGCGGCGGCTTCGAGAGCGATCTAACCATCATCCGCCTCGTCGATGAAAAATTCCTGATCATCACCGGCTCTGCGCAGACGGTGCGCGACGCAGACTGGATCAACCGCAATATCACGCCAATCGAACACGCAATACTCACTGACGTGACGGGACAGTTCAGCGTGCTCTCGGTGATGGGGCCAAAAGCGCGAGCATTGATGGCTCGCGTTAGTCCGGACGACCTCTCGCCCGAAGCGCTCAAGTTTTCGTGGACGAAGGAAATTGACGTCGGCTTTGCACGCGTGCGCGCAGCGCGCATGAGCTATGTCGGCGGGCCGGGGTTTGAGCTTTATATTCCGGTTGAAATGGCGCGTCATGTGTATCTGGCGCTTCACGAGGCAGGGCGCGATCTCGGGCTTCGCGATGCAGGCTACTACGCGCTGGACGCCCTGCGAATCGAGCAGGGCCGACGTGCCTGGGGTGCGGAGCTTGGCCCTGATGAAACGCCGTGGGAAGCGGGCCTGAGCTACGCCGTGAAGCTCGATAAGCCGTCGGAATTCATTGGCAAATCGGCGCTACTGAAGTCACAGTCCCAACCGCTGCGCAAGAAACTGGTGACTCTCGTTCTCGACTCGGCAGAGGCTTATGTCTGGGGCGGCGAAGCCATCGTTCTCGACGGTGAAACGGTGGGCGAAATTTCCTCCGTTGGCTGGAGTCCACTCGCCAACGCTTGCGTCGGCCTCGGGTATGTGCGCGGCGCGGGAGCCAACGCTATGCACGACGGCACGACCGCTCAAATTGAGCTTTGGGGTGAGGCGGTCGCCGTCAAGCTTTATGATCACTGGCCTCAGCGTCAATAGACACAAAAAGCATGCTGCAATCACCACCGGACTGGGTGCTGCGCTTTCGGGCTGCCGCCGATCAACCGCCACTGCGTGAGCG
>JANXNO010000129.1 GCA_025354075.1 Burkholderiales bacterium
CTCCGCCGCGACCCACGTTGGCTTGCTATCCGTGGTCGCGGCGGAGCCGCTCCTACACGTTGATCTGCTATCCCCGCTCCCAAGCATGAAACTTTGCCACCCATTCGAGTAGCTTGGTCGGTTGATGGTTCCGTTTCCACACGCCGGCCGCGTATTTATTCGCTTCGCCCAGCGTCGGATAGGTGTGAATCGTGCCCAGAATCTTGTTCAGGCCCAGACCATATTTCATCGCGGTCACAAATTCAATCAGGATGTCGCCTGCATGGTCGCCGACGATCATTGCGCCGAGGATCGTGTCTTTGCCTGGCACCGTGACCACTTTGACAAAGCCATGCGCTTCGCTGTCGGCGATGGCGCGGTCAAGATCGTCCAGGCCATACACCGTGACTTCATGCGGAATATTTTTCTCTTTGGCTTCTGATTCGGACAAGCCAACGCGCGCGACTTCGGGTTCGGTAAATGTCGCCCAAGGAATCACGCGGTAGTCCGCCTTGAACTTTTTGAACCGACCGAAGAGGGCGTTAACCGCTGCATACCAAGCCTGATGTGCGGCAACGTGAGTGAACTGATACGGACCCGTCACATCACCACACGCGTAAATGTTGGGATACAACGTTTGCAGGTACTCGTTGGTTTCAACCGTTTTGTTCGGACGCGTCGGAATACCGAGTTCTTCAAGGCCGTAGCCAGTCACGTTGGCTGTACGCCCGACAGCGACCAGAATCTGGTCAAACGGCAAACGCACATCCGCTCCGTTGAACTCACAAATAAGCGCCTTTTCGCCGTTCTCAACGACGACCTGTTTGGCTTTGTGCCCCGTGAGCACGGCAACGCCGTCTTTCTTGAACGCTTTGGTGACCAGTTCTGACACTTCGGGGTCTTCGCGCACGAGGATGCGCGGCGCCATTTCCACTTGCGAAACAAGAGCACCGAATCGGGCGAAGCATTGCGTCAGCTCCGAGCCAATCGGTCCCCCACCGAGCACCACTAAGCGCCTCGGCAATTCGCGCAAATTCCACACGCTGTCACTGGTCAGATAGCCGCATTCCGCAAGCCCCGGAATCGGAGGCACGAAGGGACGCGCGCCCGCAGCAATCACAATGTTTTTCGTGGTCAGCGTTTGCTTTGTTCCGTCTGCTGCCGTGAATTCAACGGCCCAAGGCGACACGATTTTCGCGCTGCCGGTTAGGCATTCCACGCCGAGTTGCGAGTAACGCTCGATGGAGTCGTGGGGCTCCACTTCGCGAATCACGCGCTGCACACGTGCCATCACATCGGCGAAATTCCATTCCGCTGACGCGCTCTTGAAACCGAACTCCTCAGCGCGCTTCATGTTCGATAACAGCTTGGCCGATTTGATGAGCGCTTTGGAAGGTACGCAGCCGGTGTTCAGGCAATCGCCGCCCATCTTGTGTTTTTCGATGAGCGTGACTTTGGCCTTTACGGCCGCAGCGATATAGCTGGTCACGAGGCCCGCTGAGCCCGCGCCGATAACGACGACATTGCGATCAAACGACTTGGGCTTGACGCTGGCAAAGCGTGCGTACACTTTTCTGCCTTTGAGTACGTCGAGAATTTTCTTCGCAATGATCGGGAAGATGCCGAGCAGCGCGAACGACCCCACAATCGCCGGAGAAATAATGCCTTTCAACGAGCTGATTTGTGCGAGTTGTGTGCCTGCATTGACGAACACTGCGGTTCCCGCCAGCATGCCCAGTTGGCTCACCCAATAAAACGGCCAGGTTTTGATCGTCGTCAGGCCCATCACGAGGTTCACCACGAAGAACGGGAACAGCGGCACGAGCCGCAACGCGAACAAGTAGAACGGCCCGTCTTTGGCAACACCTTCGTTGATCGGCTTCAAGCGTTCGCCAAATTTCGCCTGCACCCAGTCGCGCAGCAAAAATCGCGACGACAAAAAAGCGAGGGTGGCACCGGCGGCCGACGCGAACGAGACCAGTACCAAGCCTTTGCTGAAACCGAAAATCGCGCCGCCTATAAGCGTCATGATGGCGGCACCGGGAAGCGATAGCGCCGCGACCGCGACGTAGGCCGCGAAAAACGCCAGCGCGCTTTGCCAGGGATTGTCTGCGACCAGAGCGGACAGCGATGCCTGTTGCGTCTTGAAGCCGTCGAGACTTAAAAAACGCCCTAAGTCGAGGTAGAAAAATGCCCCGATTGCGATGGCGATAACCGCC
The DNA here is from genome assembly GCA_025354075.1 of Burkholderiales bacterium. Taxonomy (GTDB): domain Bacteria; phylum Pseudomonadota; class Gammaproteobacteria; order Burkholderiales; family Casimicrobiaceae; genus Casimicrobium. The sequence goes on from JANXNO010000129.1 coordinate 2,199, forward strand.
ACTAGCGCGATTTTTGATTTCATTGCTTTTATTGTCCCCGTGCTGTTCAAACGATACGTGCTCGCCACAAGAGTGGTTTTAGCGCTTTGTCGTAGGGGAAAGCAAAGCCTTACATCGCGCGAGGGCTTTTAGATTGCAATGGGTGCGGCATTTGACCGAGCTGCTTCGCCGCGACCTGTCGAAGTGGCGAGCGTATCGGGTCGCGGCAGAGCCGCTCCTACAGGACGAAAATACCGCTAAATCTTGAACGATTCCAGTGACTCTGGCGCAAACAACTCAACCGGCGTGAGCAGGCGTTTTGATAGGCCCTGCTCAAAGTGATACCGCGTGAACGTGCTCAAGGCCTTCTGGTTCGCCTCCAGCCCGTACGGCCACCAGTCGTCACCCATTTCCTTGCGCGCCTGTTCGACGTGCGCGACGAGCCATGGCAGCATGAACTTTAGCGCTGCGGTTTCGAGCAAGTCCTCGTAGGTCTTTTGTTGCGCCAGCTTGAACGCCTTGGTAAGCGACTGCGCGATCCAGCGATTGGCTTCAAACACGTCACGACGCATTACGATCACGTGCATGATCGGGAAGATGGCGGTCTCGCGCCAGTACCTGCGCTCAACCTCGGCATAGTTTTCAAACAGACGCTTGACCTTGCCGTCACCTCTAACAAAAGAAGAGGGCGCACGAGCGGTGTAGAGCGCGTCAATCTCCCCATCGTGCAGCATTTGTGACAGCGTTTGTGTTGGGCCGATGGGTAGCAGCTTAATGTTCGGCGGCAGGTCGAGCTTTAGTTTTTCAATACGACCGGGTTCTTCTTCACCGCCGAAAAAATAAGGCTGCGCGTCGATCGGTACTCCGTAATGGTCCTGCAGGATGCCACGAATCCAGACCGGTGCAGTCATCTGATATTCGGGGCTGGCAATACGTTTGCCGATGAGGTCCCCCGGCTCGTTGATGCCGGCATTTGCATTGACGTAAATGCACGAGTGACGAAAGAACCGCGACGGGAAAATGGGTAGCGCAACGAACGGCTGCTCAGGGTGGCCAAGCGATACGCAGTAGCTTGACAGCGACATTTCAGCCACATCAAATTCGCGATGCCGCGCCATGCGAAAGAACGTCTCTTCGACCGGCAAATTCAGGTAGTTGAGATCAATGCCATCAGGCTGCACTGAGCCGTCCATCAGCGCGCGAGTGCGGTCGTAGTTCCAGCACGCGAAGCTTAGCTTTAGTTTTGACATGGCATGGTTACCAGAAATTATTGAATGGCTGAGTTGGGTTGCATTGTTACGCGCGAACATCACTTTGCACGGTGTGCAGCCTCTGCCCACCGTGGCGCGGCGTAATCGAATGAATTGTTTTGCCGAGGTTTGGTGGGCACGG
>JANXNO010000143.1 GCA_025354075.1 Burkholderiales bacterium
TTTGTGCGCGTCTGAGCCTTTGCCGCCGTGGTGGCCGTCTTCGATGTATTTCTTGGCGTTATCCCACGCACCGCCGCCGGTACACATGGAGATCGCGACGAACAGGCCGGTGATAATGGTGCCCATCATCAGGCCACCCAGCGCTTCAGGGCCGAGCAGCACCCCGACAAGTATCGGCACGAATACCGGTAGCAACGACGGGATGATCATTTCCTTGATCGCGGACGTGGTCAGCATGTCGACCGCTGCGCTGTAATCAGGTTTGCGTTTGCCGGACATGATTTGACCGTCGGCGAATTGACGACGCACTTCGACCACCACTGAGCCGGCTGCACGGCCCACGGCTTCCATCGCCATCGCACCAAACAGGAACGGAATCAGGCCACCGATGAACAGGCCAACGATGACCATGTGATTCGACAAATCGAACGACACGTTCAGGCCACGGCTTTCAAGACCGTGTGTGTAGTCAGCGAACAGCACAAGCGCTGCAAGACCGGCGGAACCGATGGCGTAGCCCTTGGTGACGGCCTTGGTCGTGTTGCCCACGGCGTCGAGTGGATCGGTCACAGCGCGCACTTCGGGCGGCAGATCAGACATTTCAGCGATGCCGCCAGCGTTGTCAGTGATCGGGCCGTACGCGTCAAGTGCAACGACGATACCGGCCATCGACAGCATCGCTGTAGCGGCCACGGCAATGCCGTACAAACCAGCCATCCAATGCGATGCAAGGATGGCGATACAAACCGCGACCACCGGATACCCGGTAGATTTCATCGAGATGCCGATACCGGCGATGATGTTGGTCGCGTGACCCGTGGTCGATGCCTGCGCAACGTGTCGCACAGGCGCGTATTCGGTCGCCGTGTAGTACTCGGTGATCATCACCAGCGCGCCAGTGAGCACAATGCCGACGACGCACGCGCCGAACAGGCGCATCGTGTTCACGCCGTCAACACCCGCGAATACGGTTTGTGTCACGAAGAAGAACGCGATCAGCGACAAACCCGCCGCAACCGCCAAACCCTTGTACAGGGCGTTCATGATCTTGCCTTTGCCGCTGTACTTCACAAAGTAGCAGCCGATGATCGAGGCGATGATGGACACTGCGCCCAGCGCGAGTGGATAGACGGCAGCCGCAGCCGCGTTGGCCTTCATGAGCAACGCGCCGAGCAACATGGTGGCGATGATCGTGACGGCGTACGTCTCGAACAAGTCAGCAGCCATACCGGCGCAATCACCCACGTTGTCGCCCACGTTGTCGGCGATCACAGCAGGATTGCGCGGATCGTCTTCCGGAATACCGGCTTCGACTTTGCCCACGAGGTCAGCGCCCACGTCAGCACCCTTGGTGAAGATGCCGCCGCCGAGACGCGCGAAGATCGAGATCAGTGACGAGCCGAACGCGAAGCCGATCATCGGGCCCATGAGCGTGTGCAAATGCTCTTGCATCATGCCCGGTGCGTGGTTGGCCGTGCCAATCAGGAACCAGTAAAAACCGGCAACACCGATCAAGCCCAGGCCGACTACCAGCATGCCGGTGATCGCGCCGCCACGGAAGGCCACAGCCAGCGCGGCGTTGATGCCGGAGCGCGCCGCCTCAGCCGTGCGTACGTTGGCGCGCACTGACACGTTCATGCCGATGAAGCCGGCCGCGCCCGAGAGCACCGCGCCGAGCACGAAGCCGAGCGCCGTTTTGCCGTCGAGCACGAAAAAGATGACGACAGCGAGAATCGCGCCGATGATGGCGATGGTGCGGTACTGACGGTCGAGGTACGCCTTGGCGCCCGCTTGAATCGCGCCTGCAATTTCCTGCATCCGCGCGTTACCGGCTGACAGGCTGTTGATCCACGAAATCGAAACGACCCCGTACGCGATTGCCGCCAGTCCGCAGACGAGCGAAATGATGAGCCAGGTGGTGGCTGACATATTGTTATGTACTCCCTTGTAAATGTGTATGACGTTGCTTGCGGCACGACTTCCGTACTTGGGTGGCTGCGCCTGTTCCAGCGTTTTTACGACTAAAACACGAGTCCTCCAGCACTTGGCCCGCGAAATTCCGCCCCGCTGTCGCCCCAGTAAAAAGCCTGTGGCGGCATGCCTGCCGATTATAGGAGGGAGACTGTTGCTGGTTGGCGACAGGGCTTGCGCGGTGTTTGAGAGATACGATGGCTTACGGTGTTGCGGAAACTTCGTCAGGCGATGCCAAATGGCATTGGCTTTTGGCTGAAAAGGCCATTTAATTGGGGCTGAAATGACAAAAGCCAGATAGTCGACTATCTGGCTTTTGTATGTATTAGCCCATATCAATTGGGCCTAAAGCTAAAAAGCTGCTACACGCTTCCCGCTCAAAACCCCGCTTGTAGCGACAAATACGCGCCGGTTTGGCGACGGTTCGCGGTCAACGCGCCGACGATTTCGCCGAGATCCACATACGCCGCTGTGATCGACACGTTTTTGCTCGGGAAATACGCCACGAACACGTCCCACGCCGCCTGTTCGCGCAAGTTCAGCGCCGGATTTTTCAGGTTGCCACGCTTGACGCGAGCCTCGGCACCGATCACAAAATCGCGACGCAACAGGTACGCCAACGAGCCCTCAAATTCAGGCCGATAGCTGTGACCATCCGGCCCGCCGAATCCGAGCAACCCGTACTGATTGGCCGTTGAGAAGCGCACCGTACCGTTCACCAGCACACTTTGCTCCAGATATAGCTTGCTTGCTGCCACGTAAAAATCGGTGCCGCTGGTCTTGATGTTCGGGTTCAGCGCCGCCAGAGCGCCGTTCAAAAACGGGATTACCGTGGCGTCCTTGTTGTCCTTGTACTGCAAGCCAACCGACACCTGCGGCACCCACGTGTCCTGATCGTAAACGGCGCTGCCAAGCACGCGAACCTTGACACCAAACACATCCTGCTTGAGCTTGTAGCCGCGCAACGTCGGACTGATCGCCGTCAGCACGTCCTTGGTATCAAACTGCTGGTTGGCGTACGACAGCTCCACACGGTCATACAAACCAATCGCCACGCCACCGGTTTGCAGAGAGTAATCGCGCGTTTTGGCCCCGGTGTAATGCACGTTCGCGCCGATCTGATTTTCGGTGCCGTAGCCCGTGATCAGCGCCCATGTCGACAAACCGCCGCCGCCCGCGCCTTCAATCGTCGATACGCCACCGGTTGCGAGTAAGCGCCCGCTAACGCCGTTAGCAGACTGGGCGGACGCCACCGTCATCGCTAAACCTGTGAAGGCCCAAACCGCAACAACAAAACCCTGTTTTGCACAAATCTTCATAAATCCCCATATCTTTTCTTCATCTGGCTCAGACGTTGCCAACCCGCATCGCGACGTTACCAGCAGAAAGCTGCCGCACGCTTCAAGGTACGCAAGGTGCGCGCGCCCGGTTTTGAGTCGCCCGGCTCCCGCAGCGCACAGCCGATTTTGCGTCGCCGGCCCGCCGCTTGCCACCGTGTGCCCTGTTACGATTCTGCGCTTCCCTAATTTTCGAGCAGATTTCTCATGCAAACTACCGCTTCCGGCCTCCAATACATCGACACCACCGTGGGTACCGGCGCAGAGGCGGTAGCCGGCGCGTACGTACAAGTCCACTATACCGGCTGGCTTTATAACGACGGCGTCAAGGGTGCCAAATTCGACTCCAGCAAAGATCGCGGCGACCCATTTGCGTTTGACCTGGGTGCCGGCAGCGTCATCAAAGGCTGGGACGAAGGCGTGCAGGGCATGAAAGTCGGCGGCGCACGCACGCTGATCATCCCGGCTGCCCTTGGCTACGGCGCACGCGGCGCAGGCGGCGTAAT
>JANXNO010000178.1 GCA_025354075.1 Burkholderiales bacterium
GTTGGTTGCGATGGTCGCTCCAGTGTTTCATTGCATCCGCTCAGTCGCCCGCGTATCGGCGATCAGGGTTCGCCAAAGCAATCCCGCTGCCAACAACGACATCGTCGCGCTGACCACAAACGCTGCCGTCGGATTGACGCGCGTCCACAGCCATCCGAACATGGCGGACGCGGGCAGCAGCATGAGGCCGCTTACGAGGTGAAACCAACCGAATGCGGTGCCGAGTTGTGCTTTCGGGGCCAGCTCCGCGATCATGGCTTTTTCTGCGCCTTCGGTGGCGGCGATGAAAATGGCGTAGCCCACGAACAGCGCAATCGTGGTCGCCAGCGTTTGCGGCAACAGGCCGAACGCGGCGAACAGCACGGCGTAAATCACCCATGCGACGCACAACATTCGCGAGCGATTCATGCGGTCTGACCATGCCGAAAGCGGCGTCGACAGCACCATTGCCAACGCTGAAAATCCGGCCCATAGCAGCGGAATCTGCGCGTCGGTGAAGCCCGTTTCTTTCGCCCGCAACAGCAAGAACATATTGCTCGCCTGCGACAGCGTGAACACGGCGAGCGCGACGAGATAGCGCTTGAGCGGCGCGGGCAAACTCTTCCATTGCCAATCGATTTTTGTATCGGTGATGGAGAGGCCCGGTGGCTCGCGCAGCAGGGCGACGAGCAACACGCACAACACGCCGGGCACAATCGTCATCAGGATTACATCGCGCACGCTCCAGCCCGCAGCGAGCAGCGCTGCCGCCGCGAGCGGGCCGACGACCGCACCGGCGTGATCCATGCTGCGGTGGAAGCCGAACGCGAGGCCGCGACGATTCGGCTCGACGCTAGCCGCAAGCAGTGCATCGCGCGGACTTGAGCGCAGGCCCTTGCCAACGCGGTCACCCATTCGCAGCAGGAGCACGATTGGCGTGCTGCTGGCGAACGCAATGAGCGGGCGGGCGAGCGCGGGCAACGTGTAGCCCAGCACGAGCCAGCCCTTGGCCCGCTGAGTGCGGTCATAGAAGTAACCGGACACCAGTTTCATCAACGCGGCGGTGGCGTTCGCCGCGCCTTCTATGATGCCGAGCGCCTGCGCGCCGACAGCAAAGGTCGCCGCGAAAAACAGTGGTAGCAACGGGTAAATGGCGTCAGACGCAGCGTCGTTCAAAAAGCTTACCGCGCCCAAAAACCAAACGGTGCGGGGGAGCTTAAAGATGGCGTTTAGCATGCATTGATAATAGCGGCAGGTGGTCAGGCATCGCTGGGGCGCGTACCCGAGTTGCATCGTCGCGGAAGGCTGCTGCGCCTTATCGCCTGCGCAGGTGTTGCTATGAGACATCGCGTTATGGAAAACGCAGGCGAGTCAGGCACTCGGCCTTCGTGCAGATCGCGCGCCGGTCGCTCGGGCGAAATACGACCTCAACGCGACGCTCGCGCCGGGACTGACATGCACCGCAAATGACATGCTGTCATGCACGGGGCTGCGTGATCCGCTGCAAACGTTTTCCCTGCGTTAGTCGCGCGAAAAACGGCTACTGCTGCGGTGGTGCCGGGGCACGATCCTTTTCGCGTGGCGCTCGGGGCGTTTCGGGAGCAGTTACCGGCAACGGGGTTGCGCGAGGTTGCTCGCGTCCACGCTCAACAACGGGGGTGGGCGGCGGCGTCGGCGCAGCCTGTACCGGTATCGGGCGCGGCTCGGCGGCACGGGCGGGCGGCGCAACGGGCGCAGGGCGCTGTGCTGGCACCGATGGCGCGTAGGGCGCGGGTGCAGCGTAGTTTGGCTGTAGTTCACCCCGCTCACGCTGGTCTTTCGGCATGGCAAGCGCGGGTGGGCGCAGCCCCGGATTTTCTGAAACGGCGGGCGGACGTTGCCGCTGCGGTGCTGCTTCAGCAGGGACGACTTGCTGGCGAGTCACAATGGGATTTGGGTCTTGCCATACGCGAGGTTGCGCGACGTTGGCATTTGGCGCGAACGGCACGGATGCAACAGGAGCTGCAGTGGGTTGGTTTAGGCCTGGCCCCATCGAGCGTTCGCGCACCAGTGCAGGCGCGACCGGCGGACGACCTGCGACGGGATTCGGATCAACGGGACGTGAACCGACACTGCTGCCGCGCCCCGGCTGAAATTGCGGCAATACTTCACCCATGCGGGCAGGTGGTGCGCTACGGATGTCGCGCTCGGAGATATTGCGCACCAGGTTTTGTGCGACGGGACGTCCGCCGATAAAGGCCGATCCTGAGACTGCCGTGATCGCACCCGGTACCGAGGCGTGTGTGTAATTGCGGGGACGCCACGGTTCCTCGGCAATGTTTCGTACATAAGGGCGATTGACCTGACGCCAGTACGTCGGCGAATAGGTGTACCAGGGCACGTAAGGCTCGTTCCAGCCGAGCGGCACCCATGAATACGTCGGGCCAACGTTGGCGCTCACGCTCCAGCCGTTGCCGCCGAAGAACGTGACTAATGCAGGCGCGTATACAGGCCGCCCGACGCTGCTGCCGGGGCTCCAAGCCCAGCGCGGCCCAACGCGCACCCAGCGCCCGTAATGGAACGGAGCAAAGCCCCACGCCGCGTCGTCCACCCACGTCCAGCCCCACGGCTGCACCCAGCTCCAGCGACCGTTTCGATACGGTGCCCAGTTAGCAGCGACTGCGGTTGGATACCAGATGCGACCGTACTCGTAATCGTTGTCCCAACTGCCGTATTCGTCGAGGTCGCGCGCGCCGACCATCCACGGGCTTAACTGGCCAGCATTGCGCGATTCCCAGCGTTCATTGCGACGGTCGCGCGAGACGGCCCATGCTTCAAAGCCACCGTTCGCGTTGTTGGCGTAATTGGCGTTGCGGTCAAAGCGCACACCGTTATCGTCGAGCACCACGCTGTCACCACGATTGACGATAACGCCTGGGCCACGGGTCAGCACTTCGGCCTGCCCGCTACGCACATTCAGCGATGCGGGGGTGTACTGCGACTCGGCATTGACCACATAAAAGCCGGGCTGCAGGAATGCGATTTCGCCGTTTGGTGTCAACACGCGCATTGCGTCTTGCTGCTCCCACGCGCGAATGCGCACTGCGATGGTGCCTTGCGACAACCGAGCCACCAGACTTTGATCATCAAGCTGTTCAAAGTTGATATTGGTGCCGCCCGCGAGCCATACCTGCATCGGACCGACGTCCAGCTCGGCGCGCCCGCCCTCGCTGACCCACACGTTGTCACCTGCCGTGACGGCATAGTTACGCGGAATGGATCGCCATTCCTCACGCTCATTGGCCAATTGCACATCGCCCGCGAAGGTGGACAAGCGCGCGACGCGACCAGGCGCATCGGCCCATGACGCAAGGGTTGCAGTGCCTGCCAGAATCGCAACCAGCAGGCTGCGCCATACATTTGTTCGAATATTCATGACGTTTCTCCGCAAGGAGATGTGTTGCCGAAACGACTTAACGTCTGGCTCCAGCACAGAGTTGACTCGGGCTAACCCTGTACAACTGAACGATCCACGCATAATTGCTGTATATTAAAACAGTAAATTGCTCTCGCCCAAATATTTCTAATCGTGTCTCTCGCCATTACCTATAGCCGCGCGCTCGCCGGATTGCACGCTGAACTTGTCACCGTGGAGGTGCACCTTGCCAATGGTTTACCGGCGTTCAATCTGGTTGGATTGCCTGATGTTGAGGTACGTGAAAGTCGTGATCGGGTGCGCGCCGCGATTCAAACAGGCGGTTTTGAATTCCCGATGCGAAAGCTTACGGTGAATCTGGCCCCTGCCGAATTCCCCAAGGAATCCGGGCGCTTTGATTTACCCATCGCTATTGGCATATTGGTGGCTAGCGGGCAGCTTCCGGCAGAGCGATTGAAGGGGCTGGAGTTTGCGGGCGAGTTAGGCCTTAACGGCGATTTGCGCCCGGTTCGTGGTGCGCTCGCAATGGCGATGGCCGCGGCGAAATCAGGTAACACGCTGGTGCTGCCACAATCGTCCGCAGTCGAAGCATCGCGTATCAAAAGCTGCAAAGTGCTCGGCGCAAAAACACTGCTTGAGGTCGCCGCCTTTATGGCAGGCAGGCACACGCTGGAAACGCCCGTCGTCGAGGAGCAAAACGAGACCGAAACATACCTCGATTTGATCGACGTCAAAGGTCAGGCACAAGCCAAGCGCGCGCTCGAAATTGCGGCGGCAGGTCGGCACAGCCTGCTTTTGATGGGGCCGCCCGGCACGGGCAAAAGCATGCTTGCGCAACGTCTGCCCGGCATCTTGCCGCCTATGACGGAGGCCGAGGCAACCGAGAGCGCCGCGATTTTGTCGTTGGTCGGCAAATTTAAGGTCGACGAGTTTGGGCAGCGACAAGTGCGATCACCGCATCACACCGCGAGCGCAGTTGCGCTGGTTGGAGGCGGCAGTGACCCCAGACCCGGTGAAATTTCGCTGGCTCATCATGGCGTGCTTTTTCTCGATGAATTGCCGGAATTTGATCGACGCGTTTTAGAGGTTTTGCGAGAGCCCTTAGAGAGTCGCGTAATCCATATTTCACGAGCCGCGAGGCAGGTTTCCTATCCTAGCCATTTTCAATTAGTAGCTGCCATGAACCCGTGTCCCGATGGTTACCTGGGCAGCAACATCGCAGCGAAACCCTGTCGATGTACGCCGGATCAGATTGCGCGCTATCGAGGCAAAATTTCGGGCCCGCTTCTGGATCGCATCGATCTACAAATCACGGTGCCGTCCGTACCTACCGAGTCGTTGCGTGGTGCTCCGGACGGCGAGGTTTCGGTACGGGTGCGCGAACGCGTGATCGCGGCGGCGGCGCGACAGCATCTTCGGCAAAAGAAAACCAATGCAGACCTCAGCTCAAGCGAGGTGGATACGCATTGCAGTCTGGACAGCCACGGCGAGACGTTGCTCCGTCAGGCCACCGCCCGGTTGGGCTTGTCCGCACGCGCGCAACATCGCATCGCCAGAGTAGCCCGCACGATTGCCGACTTGGCAGGCAGTGATCGAATTGCTGTGGCGCATGTAGCGGAGTCAATCGGGTACCGGCGCATGGATTCGCAAACGTAGCGGCGATGCACCGAAATGGGAATCGTCAGTCTCGTGCATCAGCTTGACATTGTTTTGTCTAGGACGTAGCATTTAATTTGGACGCAAGTTCCCCGTTTCTCCTCCCTGAACGGGTGTCGGACAGTTCTCTGTTTGGCATTAAACCCCCGTATTGCTTGTCAACCGGGGGTTTTTCTTTTAAACATTACTGGGCGTCGGCGTCGAGGGGTTCCGACGAATTGTTCAACCAAAGGTTGAACACCGTGGAGCACTCTTTCATGCCTAATCCGGTGTGAGCCGAAAACATGACCACCGCGTCGCGCTCGTTGACCAGCGCGACGTTGTCGACACGAAAGGCGTTGCGCGCCTTCATGCGTTCGCTTTGCGTCAGTTTGTCTGCTTTATTCAAGAGCCACAAAATACGAGGCCGTCCCGCACCCAAACCATCCATCCATTCAACAAACTGGGCGTCCAGGTCGGTGGTGCCGCGCCGGACATCAATCACCAAAACCAAGCCCCTCAGCGCTTGCCGTTCACGAAAATATTGCTCGATTACCCCCGTCCATACGCGTTGCTTGTCGCGCGGGGTTCGAGCAAAGCCGTAGCCAGGCAGGTCTACCAGATAGCCACCCGCGCGCAACGGGAAAAAGTTGAGCTCACGCGTTCGCCCAGGCATTTTGCTGGCGAAGGCTAGCCGTGTTTGGCCTGCAAGCTTATTGATGCTGCTCGACTTGCCCGAATTGGAGCGCCCGGCAAAGGCAATTTCCGGCCCGGTTTCCTCAGGCAGACCTTCCATGTCGACTACGGATTTGTCAAAAAAGGCACCGGCGAATTGCGGAATCCGCTCCAGACGAGCCTCCACGGCGAGCGTCGGTTTCAGCACGGGAGCTTTCATAGATCTATGTTTCGGCAATTCAGCAAAGTTATAATTTTAGGTTGTCACTTGCATTTCCCTCTTGTTTGGCAGACGCTTAGCGCTGCACACGAGCAATAACCCACCATTTCGGCCATGCTTTTATTTATCCGCTCCTCCCGTTCAGCGTTCGTGCCCGCCCTTGTTTTGGCGCTTGCCGGGCTCGTTTCGATGTCGGCGCACGCGCAGATCGACAAAAGTCCCGACTTCGCGAAAGGGCAAGCGCTCGCCGGTGTTTGCGCTGGCTGTCACGGTGTCGACGGTGTAAGCCCCGTCCCGACTCAGCCAAATCTTGCGGGCATGAGCTGGCAGTACATCGCAAAGCAACTGCGGCACTTTAAAAGCGGGCAGCGCGATAACGCCATCATGAAGGGGTTCGCGACCACGTTGAGCGACGGCGACATGAAGGCGCTCGGCGTGTATTTCTCGTCAATGAAGGGGCGCCCCATCGGAACCAAAGACGAAAAGTTAGCAAAAACTGCTGAGAAGCTCTATCGGGGCGGCGACGCTGCACGAGGAATCCCGGCGTGTGCGGGCTGCCACTCACCTTCCGGTGCTGGTATTCCAGCGCAATACCCACGCATCGGAGGTCAGCATGCCGAATACACGCTGGCCCAGTTGACGTCCTTCCGTGCAGGCATTCGCGGCGGCGCCACCAAAGACGATGCAAACATCGCGGGCAAAATGATGATGACGATCGCCGGAAAACTGACTGAACCAGAAATCAAGGCGCTCGCGGAATACACCTCGGGCTTGAAGGCCAATTAGGTCTCGCCCATGAGCGCCAACGAAAGCCCGGACGACGTAACAGTTGCCGGGCTTTTTTCTTATCCGGTGAAAGGCTTTCGTGCCGTTGCACACGAGAGCGCTGACGTGCTCGCTAGCGGCGTTCGCCATGATCGCGAATGGATGGTGGTGGATGCTCGACATACGCCTGCCCGATTTGTGAGTCAGCGCGAGTGCCCGTTGATGGCGACGCTCGCAGTAACCGTCAACGCGGCCGGTGAGTTGCTACTGTCGTGCGGCACTGAAATTTTTGCCGTGCCCGCACCTGCCCGCAACGCGCTGCTCAAGGTACAAGTATGGAATCACGAGACCGTCGCACTTGACGCGGGCGACGCCGTTGGCGAATGGCTGGCGACAAGGCTGTCGATGCCGCACGATCAATTGCGGTTAGTGCGCTTTCATCCAGAAATGCGACGCGACTGCAATCGACTCTATGCGGGCGATGCTGATGCGCATACGTTTTTTGCCGATGGGTATCCGCTGCTGGTCACCAATGCGTCATCACTGGCTGATCTCAGCCAGCGCATGAAGCGCGACGCCATCCAGGCGATGCCCATGGATCGCTTTCGTCCAAACATAGTGCTCGCAGGGCTGCCCGCATGGGACGAGGATCATATCGACACGGTGGCTATAGGCGACGTCGTAATGAAGCTTGCAAAACCTTGCGTTCGCTGTCATGTTACGACGACCGACCAGCAAACCGGCGAGCGTCTATCGGATGAGCCGCTCGACACCCTGGCCACATTTCGAAACAGCACCGCTTTGGGCGGCGTTACTTTCGGATGGAACGCCGTGGTTATCAAACCGGGTCGCCTTTCGCGATCCGATCAGGTTGTTGTGCAGTTTCGCTTCTAAGTGCTTCGCTCGCGTCGTTGACCGTTTACGGTGTCGCGCAGAAGGCGACGCCTTCACCTGCCCAGCCGAGATCGTTAACCATGTACTTGTACATTGATGCTTGCTTATTCACGTCGTCGGGCAAATAGCGGTGATTTCCGTCGTTAAAGTAACGGGAGGAGTCCGCGCGAAAGGCGCGGTATATTTTTCGCTCGGTATCGAGGCACGTCGCTGTACCCGAAGAGATCAGTGGCGGTGCGACGTACGAGTCTGTACCCTCGTTGCAGAAATACAGGTTAGGTACGCCGTCGCATCCGAACGTAGGGTGTCGGAAGCGCTCGGTTCCGGTGTTAGTGATTAGCGTTCGCTCGCTATCCAAAACGGTATAAAAGTGCGATCCGCGAGCGCCGTTCTTTGCTGCTCCAGGAATGTAATAGCGCGTGATCGGAGCGGTGAAGGCGCTTGCTGCAGGATTGGTTTTGAACCAATACCCGGTCCGATACCAAAGGTGGTTAGCGTTTGCGTCCTGGATTGCGTCCAGCGTCGCTTTTTCGTTTTCAAGCGAACTGATGAAATAAAAGTCAAACTGCGGATTGAAGAATTCGACCATGGATGACTGCGTAGACGTGGAGGCTGGAATGACAGCACTTGGTTTCAGGTACGTCGCCAGTTTCGAAAACATCAAATCCATGCGCGAGAAGCGATCAGCGCCAGTGGGTTCGCCGCAAGACGCTGCGCCGCCCTCAAGGCCTCCGCGCAGTTCATAGCAGGGCGCTCCGCCGCCACAGCTGGTGTTGTAGGTAAATACGCCTGACCCGCTTGACCCGCCCTCGGTGGTACCTTGCGCCCACTGCACCGTTATGAAACTGTCTTTACCCGACTGTGGGCGTGGCGCTGTGTCGTACGCCGCAGGCCCCTTTGAGTAACCCAACATACTGCCTTGGGAGAACTTTTTAAGGTCGCCCGACGGATGATGCAAACCAATGAGATTAGCACCCGTCGGGATTACGGTCGCGTTCCACGCGGCAGGAATAGCACCGATCGGCGGCGATTGCCGGAGCTGCAGCAGCGTGACATCGGTTGTTAAATCGGTCACTCTCAAATCAGCCCCGCCAGTCACCAGTTGATACGGTGGAACGGCAATACTGTCACACGAAACAGCATCAAAGAACCAATAAGTATTCAGTGTTGATGCAACGCTCTGCGAGCTGATGCAATGCGCTGCGGCGTAAAAATAGTTGGCACCCGCGGTCGAATTCAACAAGGTACCCGTGCAGAGATAACTGGACCCCGTATCGGTGAACACCATTTTGGCAACTGCCTTTGCCGCATCGAGCAACGCAGTGCTGGGATTACTCACGCAGGCGATGTCGATGTTGCAGGATCCAGCGGCACCAATCTGGCGCACATCTTTTTGTCCCAGACTTCCAGGTGGTACGACGATGTGAGATAGCTGATCCAGCGAGACGCGGAATTGTGCTGCGTCAAATCCGGGAAGCAGGCGCAGCTCCACGGTTGCAGTGTCGCCTTCCAGTACAGGCGACCAGGCGGGATCAGTGTCCGTAACTGTCGCTGCGTAAACATCACCGCGGCCTACCCCGGAGAAGCGCACTTGCAGTCCCGCAGCCGGACCGTCAACGTGATAGCCGATTCGAACAGCGAACGCGTCCGCTGCAAGCACTTCAATCCGCGCGACGTGGCTGCCGTCAGTCAGCGATTGCCAAGGCAAGGCGGTCAGCGGCAGGCTGCGCTCGTTCGCGGGAATGTCCCGCGGATAGCCAATCTGCAACGCCTTGCTACGCTCAGTATGCTTGTCCGTTGCCTTTTTTGCAGCCTCTACAACCGCGGCGTTCCATGGACTCGCCGTCACGCGATGCGCAACCGTGTTTGACCCAAAAAAATGTTCAACCGGCAGACTTTTTTGGCCTTGCACCACGCCAGGTGCCATGCTGCGCAGCTCATCCGCGTGAACTGATCCGGTGTACAAGGTTGCGGTCAGCGCTGTGAGCGCTCCCAGTAAACATAGCCGTTGCAACATGATAAGTCTCCAGCAAAAAATTTGTGTATGTGGTGTGGCACGCGCGCGGCGGTGTTGCCAGAGCAATTTACGCCCGTATCTTACGGCCTGCGAGGCAGCGCTGCAATCCATCCTGCCATCGCGGCGTGTTGCATCCAAATGCCGCCACGAAACGATTTGCATTGAGCGCACTGTAGGAGGGGCGCTTTGCTGCTGTCGGATAGTCAGACGTAAGAATCGGCTCGACAGCGACACGATCATCGAGTCCGGCCCCTTCAATAATCGCGGTCGCAAAATCCTGCCATGAAGTTGGTCCCTGGCCGGACAGGTGGTAGAGCCCGCTCAAGCTACGAAGTTCCGCAAGCGACCGACTGAGCGTGCAAGCCACCGCGTCCGCGAGGTCGGCTGCGTAATTGGGCACGCCCCACTGATCGGCCACCACGCGCAGCACGGGTCGATCCTGCGCGAGTCGCAACATGGTTTTGTAAAAATTTGCACCGTCATTGCTGTAGACCCAACTGAGTCGGAAAATCAAATGCTCGGGCAAGAGGGCAGCTATGCAGGTTTCACCCTCGAGTTTTGTGCGGCCATAGACGCTTGTTGGCGCAGTTGCGTCCGTCTCGACGTAGGGCTGTGTCACGCGACCGTCGAATACGTAATCCGTTGAAAAATGAACGAGAAAAATACCGAGTTCACGGCACGATTTCGCAAGGTGGTTGGGGCCTTCCGCGTTGATTGCGTGGGCCAGCGACGGTTCAGTCTCCGCGCGATCCACGGCGGTGTAGGCGGCGCAGTTCAGCAGCACACCGGGCCGTTCTCGCTGCAGCACCTCAAAGCAGGCTTTCGTGTCAGCGAGATCAAACATGTCTCGCGCGACAGCCACTACTTCATGCGTACCGCGCAACCTGCGCGTCAAGGCCAAACCGAGTTGACCATTCGCACCCGAAATCAGCAACTTCATTGATACGTCGGGGCCTGCTTGAAAACAAGGCCCGCCGCGTCCTTGGCGTTCACTATCGGGTCAGGCACCGGCCAGGTGATGGCGAGCGACGGGTCACTCCAGGAGATAGTGCGCTCGTGGGCGGGCGCATAGTAATCGGTGGTTTTATAGAGAAATACTGCGCTCTCGCTGGTCACCACAAAGCCATGCGCACAGCCTGGTGGCACCCAAAACATGCGTTGATTTTCTGCGGATAAATCGACGCCCACCCACTGCGCAAACGTCGGTGACGAACGCCGCAAATCAACGGCCACATCCCACACGCTGCCGGAAACGACACGCACCAGTTTGCCTTGCGGTTGCTCAATCTGGTAATGCAAACCGCGCAATACTTTCGCGCGCGAAAGACTCTGATTGTCCTGCACGAAATTCAAAAGCACACCGGTTGCGTTGCGAAATTTTTGTACGCTGAAGCTCTCGAAAAATTCGCCGCGTTCATCGGAAAAAACTTGCGGCTCAAGGATCAGGCAACCGTTCAATGCTGTTCTTACGACCTTCATCAGAACACCTGTTCTTTCAACATATCTTTCAAATACTTTCCATAACCACTTTTTGCCAGCGGCGCGGCAAGTCGTTCAACCTGTGCGGCATCAATGAATCCCTGACGGTAGGCAATCTCCTCAGGGCAACATACTTTAAGACCCTGCCGCCGCTCGATCGTTTGCACAAATTGCGCGGCCTCAAGCAGCGAATCATGCGTGCCGGTATCAAGCCATGCCATGCCCCGACCCATCAACTCAACGCTCATTCGACCGCGCTCCAGATACACGCGATTCAGGTCAGTTATTTCGAGCTCGCCACGTGATGAAGGTTGCAGATTTTTCGCGATTTCGATCACGTCGTTGTCGTAAAAGTAAATGCCGGTCACGGCGTATCGGGAACGTGGCACTTTAGGCTTTTCTTCGAGGCTGACCGCCCGGCCCGACGCATCAAATTCAACTACGCCATAACGCTCAGGGTCGCTCACCGGATAGGCAAATACGGTCGCACCGTCGCGTCGAGCGTGCGCTTGTTCCAGCAATTGCTGCAGCTCGTGACCGTAAAAAACGTTGTCACCCAGCACCAGTGCCGCATGGTCGTCGCCAATGAAATCGCGGCCGATGATGAAGGCTTGTGCCAGCCCGTCGGGCGACGGCTGCACGGCATATTGCAGGTTCATCCCCCACTTCGCGCCATCACCCAAAAGCTCCTGAAAGCGTGGTGTATCTTGCGGCGTCGAGATGATCAAAATATCGCGCAATCCGGCCAACATCAAGGCGGAGAGCGGGTAATAAATCATCGGCTTGTCATAGATTGGCATCAGTTGCTTTGACACCGCCTGCGTCACCGGATGCAAGCGTGTACCGGAGCCGCCCGCAAGGATGATGCCCTTGCGCTTTATCGGGGCTTCACTCACGGACGTCATGCGCGTGCTCCGTAGTTTTGTGCGATCCACCTCAAGTAATCGCCGGACTGCACGTCAGCCACCCAGGCGCTATTTTCAAGATACCAGCGCACCGTTTTTTCGAGCCCAGTCGTGAAGTTTTCGATGGGCCGCCAGCCGAGTTCCCGCCGCAGTTTTGAGAAGTCAATTGCGTATCGCCGATCATGGCCCGGACGATCCGTGACGGTGGTGATCTGCGTCAGATAGTCGTTGCCCGGCGCATGCGTTGCAAGCAATGAACAGATCGTATGCACCACCTCAATATTCGGCTTCTCGGCGTCACCACCGATTAGGTAAAGCTCACCCGGCCGACCCGCTTCAAGCACGCGACGAATCGCGCTGCAATGATCGCCAACGTACAGCCAATCGCGAATCTGCTGACCATCGCCATAAATCGGCAACGCCTTGCCGGCCAGCGCATTCACAATCATCAATGGAATGAGTTTTTCCGGGAACTGGCGCGGGCCGTAATTGTTCGAGCAGTTGGTCACCATCACCGGCATGCCGTAGGTGTGAAAGTACGCACGGGCCAAGTGATCCGAGCCCGCTTTCGACGCGCTGTACGGACTGTTTGGCTGATATTGCGACAGCTCGTTGAACTTTGGATCCGTCGCGCCGAGCGAACCAAACACCTCGTCAGTCGATACATGCACAAAGCGGAATGATTTCGCCTCGGCATCCGGCAGCGACTTCCAATGCGCGCGACTCGCTTCCAGCAGCGTGGCGGTTCCCATTACATTAGTTTTCACAAAATCCATCGGGCCGTGAATCGAACGATCAACGTGACTTTCAGCAGCGAAATGCACTACCGCGCGCGGCTGGTACTTCGCAAAAACCGCCTTGAGCGCAACGCCGTCGCACACGTCAACGCGCTCAAACGCATAACGTGCATCAGCGGCGAGCGAAGCCAACGTTTTCGGATTGGCAGCGTACGTCAACAGATCCACGTTGACCACCGGCTCATCGTGCGCCGCCAGCCAGTCGAGAATGAAATTGCTGCCGATGAAGCCGCAGCCGCCAGTGACCAAGATCATGTTTCAGTTCCTTTGCCTGCGATTTTAGAGGGGTACGAGACCACGCCTTTCGGGCTTGCCCGCGCGCGGTTCGATGACGGGCGCATCGCTACGGCGATAATTCGACCCCATGCCCCTTTGGTTCCGACTCTTCTACAACTTGCTTTGGCTACTGGCGCTGCCCGCCGCACTGTTTCGCCTTTGGCGAAAGGGCAGCGCAAATCCCGGTTATCGGCAGCACTGGCACGAGCGCCTGGCGTTGACCTGTCCGACTGGCCCGTTTGACGTCTGGGTTCACGCGGTGTCGGTGGGCGAAGCGCGCGCCATGATGCCGTTGCTGGACGAGTTGACGATGCACAACAGCCCGCGTGTGCTGGTCACCTGCACCACACCCACGGGGCGCGCCACCGCGATCTCATTACTGGGTGATCGCGCAACGGTGACTTATTTGCCGTTCGATGCGCCGTGGTTGATCTGCAAATTTTTGAACGCGGCACAACCCCGATTGGGGTTGCTGATTGAAACGGAATTGTGGCCCGGGATATGTGACGGCGCTAAGCGAGCGGGTGTGCCGCTGTGGCTGGTCAACGCGCGGTTGTCCGAACGCTCGGCTGCGGGTTACGCCAGAGGAGGCGCTTTGACGCGTGCCATGCTCGGGTGTCTCGTCGGTATCGCCACGCAAACTGACGCGCATGCGGAGCGCTTTCGTGCCCTTGGCGCACGTCATGTCACCGTGACGGGCAATCTGAAATTCGATATCGCGTTGCCCGCTGATGTCGCAGCGCACGCCAGCGCGTTGGCGACGCATCTAACGAGAGGCCGTGCCTTTTGGGTCGCAGGCTCGACGCGCGAGGGCGAGGAGGCGCTGTTGCTCGATGCGCTGGTCAAACATCCGTTGCGAGGACGTGCGCTGGCAGTCATCGTCCCGCGCCATCCTGAGCGTTGGCAGGCAACCGTTGACGCCGCGACGGTGCGCGGCTTTCGTGTGGCGCGACGCAGCGAGGCGGCGATAGCTGACGACACCGAAGTGATCGTCGGTGACAGCATGGGCGAGATGCTTGCTTACTACGGCCAGGCGCGAGCGGTGGTGATGGGGGGCACGCTCGCAGGCACCGGCGGGCAGAATTTGATCGAGCCTTGCGCGCTGGGCGTGCCCGTGGTGCTCGGGCCGTCGGTATTCAATTTTCAACAGGCCGCGGATGAGGCGGTGGCAGCGGGCGCGGCAGTCGCTGTGCCGCATGCAGACGCGGCGCTGGATGCGCTGTTGAAGTGGATTGACGACCCATCGGCTCGCGATGCAGCCGGTGAAAAGGCGCGTGCGTTTGTAGCGGCCCATCGCGGGGCAACCAGGCGCACGATGATGCTGCTCGAAATGCCGTAGCCCAAAGAAAAGCAGCGCATCCGGGTTACGGTCGCAACTTCAACGCAAGCTGTTCGCGCCGATCCCGCGCTGGATCGCGTGCAATCCATGCTGACACCTCAGCGTCGTAGGTCGGATGTTTCGCCAGCAAACGCTCAGCGCCCACTTTCATCAATGCCTGCGTCGATTCGCTGAACGACACGCCGCCCTCGTGCGCAACGTAGGCATTCGGGCACAACACATTGCGAAAATCTGCCGCTCCGGCGCGCATACAAAAATCATTTTCTTCGCCGTATCCGCGCGGAAAATTTTCGAGATCGAACGAACCGACTTTCAACCGGCACGCTGCAGAAATCAGCATGCAAAAACCCACGCCGGTCGGCAGATCAATCGGATCGGCCGGTGTCTCGCGCAGCGTCCGCGCGATGCGCTCGCCCTCAGCAACGTCCGGCACGGGCCACGCCCGCGAAAAATCCGGAAACGAGCAAATAGTTGCATTGTTCGAGAACGGCGTCACGGTGCCCACCGTCGCGTCCCGCTCAATACAGGCGAGCATTTCATCCAGCCACCCGCTCGTGACCAACGCGTCGGAATTGAGCAGGCAAATCGGCTCATCCGTACGGGCCGCAGCAAACGCCTGATTGACGTTCCAGGTAAAACCTCGGTTGACCGCATTGTGTCGCGTCTGAGTGTCGGCATGAGCAAGCGCATGGGCGTCGAGCATCGGAGCGACGCGATCATCAGGCGACGCGTCGTTAATGATCAGCGTGCGAAACGGTGCCGACACGGATGCAACCGCGAGCGCATGCAGGCAACGCTGTGTGCTTTCAAAACCGTTATAGACGGGGACGCAAACGAGCACGCTCATGGCAACAGCTTTTCGCTGAAAATCCCATTGCTACTGGGCATAGCTGCCAAAAATGTAATTTATCGACTTTATAGATAATTGGCGGTTAGCCCCAACGAAATAGACGTTTCAGCTGAAAGCTGAAGGTGTTTCGAACCGTTCCAATCGCACGACTCCACGCTATTTTGATCGCGCAGTGTAGTGGCAAGCGCGCTGGCGAATCGGGCGTTAAGGCCTGATCTTTTGCGCCCGGTAGGATCGGTTCAGGGTACCGCAAGCGTCGACAGATACTCAGCCAGCACGTCGATGTCCGCCGGGCTGAGCGCCTGCGCCGCCGAGGTCATGGTGCCGTCAAAATCGCCACGCGTTGAGGCCTTGAACTGCTTCAATTGCGCAAGCAAATAGTCGTAGTGCTGGCCCGCCAGACGCGGAATGTGCTGCTGGCCGACGAGCGTTGCGGTGTGACACGCGACACAGTTGTTTTTTTCGGTAATCGCTTTGCCCAAGGCAACGTTTTCAGGCGCCGGTTTTTTTACCGGCGGTGCCAGTTTCTGCGCTGAAAACCACGCGGCGAGGTCATTCAGATCGGCGTTCGACAGTTTTTCAGCGAATGGAGCCATCAGCGCACTGCTGCGCCGCCCCTCGCGAAACATGTACAGCGCAGTGACGATGAATTGGCGCGGCTGCCCCGCAATCGACGGCACCACCACAGTCGGTGAGTTGCCGTCGACGCCGTGGCATGCGGTGCACACCTGAGCCTTCATGCGACCTTCTTCAACGCCTGCAAGTGCGGCAGGAACGAGAGCGGCCATCACAAAAACGGCGACCAGATTGATCGCCGCCTTCATGAGCCGCCCCGGCGTGTTGGCCGCGTTGCTGCAGCGCACCTGGGGAGAGCACTTCATCGCATTACTTCTTTGCGTAAC
>JANXNO010000200.1 GCA_025354075.1 Burkholderiales bacterium
ATTGAGCTTTACTGCTTTGATTGGGCGTTAGCAGCTTTTTGATAAAACGCCCGTTATATATGGGCTTAGACGTCATTTTGAGAATAACTCGATAAACCCTATTTTTGGCAGTTTAGTCCAGTTGAAACGGGCTTTTCAGCGAAAAGCTGACCGAATTTTTTGCGCAAAACGTGAACAAAATTCCTGTCAAAACAACGATGCTTGCCGAGCATCAGCCTCCGCTTTCCGCACCTCTCGAACGCCGCGCATCGCCCGCACTTTAACGCCCTCCCGAGCTGGATTTCGCGATCCGTGCGTCTCGAAAATCGCCTGCGCTTCCTTGCGAAATTCGTTGCCTTTGCGCTTGATCCACATCGTTGATCGCGCATGCTCAGCCGCAGCGACAACATCAACCACAGGCACTGGATAATCGCGCCCAAGAACGCAGCCGTATTCACGCTGAAGATTGTCCGGCATGCGCCACGGCTCGAAGATGAAATCGGTTGGAACCCGCGCCAACGCAGGAATCCATCGCCGCACAAACGCACCCGTCGGATCCTGATCGCGCGCCTGTTTGATCGGGTTGTACATGCGCACCGTGTTGATACCCGTGGTGCCGGATTGCATTTGCACCTGCGGGTAATGAATGCCCGGTTCGTAGTCCAAAAACTCACGCGCCAGATGCAGCGCGGGCTCGCGCCAGTGTTGCCACAGGTGATAACTGGAAAAGCTCACCAGCATCGCGCGCATCCGAAAGTTGATCCAGCCGGTCGCCGCCAACACACGCATGCACGCGTCGATCATCGGCAGTCCCGTCTCGCCGTTGCGCCATGCGACTTGCAACGCTGCGTTGTGATTGTCCTCGCGCAGGCCCGCGTACGCGCGATGCATGTTGGTGAATTCAATCGTCGGATCGCGCTCTAGCTTTTGAATGAAATGACAATGCCAGTGCAAGCGGCTCTCGAATGATTTGAGCGAGCCGAGCCAGCCGGACTCGCGTTCATGCTCGTCTATCGCCAAGAGCTTTGCCCGTTGCCGCCACACGGCATGCACCACTTCGCGCACGGACAAACTGCCGTATGCGAGATGCGCGCTGATGCGTGAGCAGGCATCGGCTGCTGTCATCGGGCTCGACATTTCAAACCGATAGTGCTGGCCGCGCTCGTTGAAAAAACTGTGCAGATCGGCAAGGGCGATGGCGCGACCACCGCTTTGGCGGAGCGGTTTGTCGTTACCGTTGATCGGCAAGCGGTCAATGGTCACGATGCCGTGGCTGTCGAGTGGCGTGGCCGCCATGGTTGCATTCGATGGCGCATCCAACGGCGAGTTCTTCATGCGCTGCATCCAGATCGAAGACCAGCGGTCACGATCCTTGAGCCGGCGCACCACGGCACCGCTCGGCGACTCATGCCACGCAACACCATTCGCCTTACACCACACGGCGACGCGCTTATCGCGCTCGTAGGTTGCTCCGTTGCCGGTTTCCTCATGACTCCACAGATTGAATGTGCCGACACTCAGCTTGATGGCCGCGAGCACATCAGTCATCTCGCCAACCTGCGTGATGAGCTTGAGACCGATTGCGTTGAGGTCAGCATCAAGCGTTTGCAAACACTCGTTGATAAACGCCACATGCTGCGCGGATACGTCCGGTTGCGCAATCAGGCTCGGCTCGTACACGTACAACGGCAGCACGGAGCCATGCGCGCACGCTTGCACCAGCGGCGCATGATCGGTCACCCGCAAATCTCGTTTGAACCACACGACGTTCACCACTCGGCTCACACCGGAAATTTCTCGCGGCTGACCGCGTTCCAGAACGACGTGAATGACCGTTTGAGCATGTTGGGATTACCGAACGCGCGCGGCGCAGGCTGCGCGTTTGGCGCAATGAGTTGTATTAGTTCCTGATAGACCGGATTTAACGTGTTGACCACGTGCAATCTTTTGCCCGAAAGCGCAGTCGTAAGCTCAGCACTGGTGCCGACGAAAACCTGGGCACAGCGCGACTGCATTGCCGCCATAACAAACTGCCACCGCGCGTTCGACCAAGGGTAACAATCATGAAAATCGGTGACAACGATGCCGACGGCAGCG
>JANXNO010000244.1 GCA_025354075.1 Burkholderiales bacterium
TTGTATTGCAGACCGGATGCGCTGTTGGGCACCATCTCATCGAAGCTGCACGAGCCGTAAACGATCAAGTCGATGTCAGTCGCGTTCAAGCCCGCGCACGCCAGCGCGCGCATCGAAGCAACGTAGGCTAGCTCGATGGCGTGCACATGCGAAACGCGGCGCTCTTTCATGCCGGTTCGCGAGGTGATCCATTCGTCGTCGGTCTCAAGAAACGTGGCCAGATCGGCGTTGGTAAGCACGGCGGGCGGCATGCATTTGCCCCAACCCGTGACTGCTGCATACGTCATGTAGTCCCCTCCCCATTTATTTTTTCGTCTTGCGGTTTTAGCGCATCTGCGTGGGCATACCTGTCGCCTAACAAATCGTTTTCGCCAAAAAAGCCAGTGACCGACCCTGTGCAAGTGCCGCTGCCTTCTGGTTGTACATCGCGCGGCCCCAGCAATTGAAGCCGTGATCCACCCCCGGATAAATGTCAATACGCACCTCGTCGCGCCCCTTGAACGCCGTTTGAATCGACTCGACCGCAGCCATTGAAATATGACCGTCTTTCTCCGCAAAGTGCATGAGCATGGGCACTTTGATGTCTGGCGCGCGATCCAGCATGGTGTGGATGCCCCCGCCGTAATAGCACACCGCTGCGTCTACGCTGCCAGCGGCTGCGCACATGAACGACAGTGCGCCACCCATGCAAAAACCGACACTCGCGATTTTTCCAACGCTTGCAGAATATCCTCGCAGCACGGCAGCGGAAGAAGCCAGATCTTTCACCGCGTTAGGCCGATCCAGTCCACCCATGAATGCAAACGCTTTGGGGTTGTCCACCTCGTTGTAGCCCAAGTCAACACGAGGCTGCTGCCGCCAGAAAACATCCGGCGCAAACACAGTGAATCCATCCATCGCGTATTGATCAGCCACGTCGCGAATGTGCTGATTGACGCCCCATATTTCTTGAATCAGCACGATGCCAGGGCCACCTGCAGTGTCTTTCGGTGGCGTTGAAACGTACGCGCCAAACATGCCCCCATCGTGGGCCTTGATGTCGATCCAGTGTCCGTTCATTAAATGTCCTTTGTGTTCATTACTTTGAGTTGAGCGCGGTATTGAATGGCCGCGTCGATGTAGTGCTGCGCGCCGTGGCGAATCCGCGCGACGTCTTCGTCGTTAAGTTCACGAACGACCTTGGCCGGTGAACCGAGAATCAGCGAGCGTGGCGGAAATATTTTGCCCTCTCCGACAAGCGAATTGGCACCAACCAGCGATCCTTCGCCGATGACAGCACCGTTCAGAACCGTGGCATGAATTCCGATCAACGCGCCGTCACCGATGGTGCAGCCGTGCAGGCACACCTGATGGCCGATGGTCACGTTTTTGCCGACGGTGACAGGTACGCCGAAATCCGCATGCACCAGCGACAAATCCTGAATATTGCTACCTTCGCCGATGGTGATCAGTTCGCAATCACCGCGCAGCACCGCGCCGAACAGAATGCTGGTATTGGCGTGCAACACCACCGAGCCAATCACCTGCGCGCTGTCGGCGATGTACTGGCCGTTGCCGACCAACTGTGGAATTCTCTCGCCAAGCGTGTAGAGCATCGCACGTCCTTTTTTTGAAGCGTCAATTATCGCCCACCGCGCGCCATCTAAAATCGAGCCATGCCTGCCATTTTGAACATCGCCACCTACCGCTTCGTCGCCATCCACGACCCCGCCGCGCTCAAAGCTACGCTGCTGCCCCGCGCGCAGGCGCTGGGACTCAAGGGTACGATTCTGCTGGCGCCAGAGGGTATCAATTCGTTTCTTGCGGGCGCTGAAACAGCGGTGCGCAGCTTTTTGGCATGGCTCGACGACGACGTGCGATTTGCTGGCCTCGACATCAAGGAAAGCTGGAGCGACACGGTACCGTTTGCGCGCCTGAAAATCAAGTTGAAGCAGGAGATTGTGACCTTCCGGCAACCGGGTCTGAATCCGGTTTCAAACCCTGCGCCCGTGATGACGCCCATCGAGCTGAAGCGCCGGTTGGATGCGGGCGAAGACATTATTCTGCTCGACACGCGCAACGACGTCGAAGTCGCCAAAGGCACATTTAAAAATGCGCTGTTTTGGGGTAACCGCAACTTCACCGAATTCGCGGATGTGGCGCGATTGCATGCCGACGAATTACGCGACAAAACGGTGGTGAGTTTTTGCACTGGTGGCATTCGCTGCGAAAAAGCTGCGCCGTTTGTGCGGTCGTTAGGCGCGGAAAATGTGTTCCAGTTGCAGGGCGGCATCCTGCGTTATTTCCAGGAAGTCGGGCGCGATCATTACGACGGCGATTGCTTTGTTTTTGACGAACGCGCCGCTGTGGACTCGGCGTTATCTGCCTCACCTTCAGCCAGTGGATTTGCACCGTAGCGAACCTACAGCTTACACCGCGATTCCATGCTTTACTTGGGCTCACAGCGCAAAAAGCATGAAAGTCAACAATAGCCTTTTATTGCGGCAAGCCCAATTGAAATAGGGCTTTTGTCAAAAAGCTATTAGTGTTTCCACTTCACAACAGACACCAGATTATTGAAATCGTCTGTCCACAGCGGCGCGCTCGCTGCGCGCTCCAGTGGCGTTCCAGCCTCTCCGATGCCTTTCAACGCATCTGCGTTTCGCGCCAACAACACCCACGTGCTTGACGAATGCAGCGTGTTGTCCTTTTGAGCCGGGTCTTCCATGACCACGCCGACCAGCTTTTCGCGATCAGCGATTTCAGCCAACACAGGCGGCAAATTCAGGAACCGGTTCGAGACGTGATAGGCGAGTATTCCGTTGCTCGCCACCTGCCCCATGAACAGGCGAACGGCCTCCTGCGTAATCAGATGCATCGGGATCGAGTCGCCGGAAAACGCGTCGACCGCGAGCACGTTGAACTGATTGCTGGCCTCACGCTCCAGCGACAAACGTGCGTCGCCAATGATCACCAGCGGATTGGCCTTGCTGTCAGCAAGATAAGTGAAATGTTTGCGCGCCAGTCGCTCGACTTCCGCATTGATTTCATAGATGCGGCAGATGTCACCTTCGCGGCAATACGCAGCGACGGTACCTGCGCCCAGACCAATCATGCCGATGCGCTGCTTGTTATTGGTCAGCGGTGCCATCTCGCGCTCCGCATTCACTGCGCGGCCGAAGCCCGATGTTGGCGTGTAATACGTCGTGGGCTGATAGCGCCACTTTTCGTGGGTGTACTGCTCGCCGTGCAGGATCGCGCCGTGTACTAGTCGCACCAGGTAATTTTCGCTGCCGATATCGTCGTACGATTTGACCTTAAGCACGCCGTAAAAATTGCGCGTAACCTCAATGGCGTTGTTGTGCTCAAGCTTTACGAACCATCCTCCCGTGCCGACGACACCAATGGCAAGCAGCACCGCGAGCCATTGCAGAAACGGGTGCGTAGCCTGAGCTACAGGCACAAACAGCAGCGCCGCAACCAGCAACGCGACTGCTGTTTCAAGGTAGGTCGAGAATAACAACGGAGCCACCACGCTCACCATCAGCGCGCCCAGCGCACCACCAATTGACACCAGCAGATAGAAGCGCGTGAGGTGCTGCGGCGCGGGTTTTGACAGCACTAATTCGCCGTGACACATCATGCACACAACGAACAAGCCTACGCAAAACACGCTGGTCTGCACGACTAAATCGAACTGAAAATCCTTGTCGACGAGCAGAAAGCACATGCCGATCACCATCACAAAAAACGGGCCGGCATACAGATGGCGTTTGTACCAACCGGTGCCGTCAAACGTGAGAATGAAGGTCAGCAAATACAGCGTGAGCGGCAGCAGCCACAACAACGGCACGCTCGCCACGTTCTGCGTAATGTGATTTGACACGGCGAGTAGCAACATCGAACCCGCCGCAGAAAACGCGATCCAGCGCAGTTGCGCGGCAATGGCTAAGGGCGCCGCATTCACGTTCTCCCGCGCATCCGTTAAGTCGGCGTTCGCGCGGCTGACACGCCATGCCAGCGACACCACCAGCAGCACAAACACCGCGAACAAAACCGACCAGCCCATTGCCTGCACGCGGGTTCCGACGAAAGGTTCGATGACTACCGGATAGGCCACCAGCGCAATCAGCGATGCAGCGTTCGATAACGCAAACAAACGATACGGATCACGCCCCGGATTGAGCCGCGAAAAATAGCTCTGAATCAGCGGGCTCGTCGTCGACAGCAACACATACGGCAAACCAATCGTCACAGCAAGCAGCATGAGAATGCGCGAGATTGGCTCCTCGCCGCCCACCGGTTTCCAGCTCTCGGGCGCGATGATCGGCAACACGGCGAGGGCCAGCAGCGCGAGCACAATATGTAACTTGGGTTGACGACGCGGCCCGAGCGCTCGCGGGCTCACGTCTGAATAGGCATAGCCCAACAATAACGCGCCCTGAAAAAACAGCATGCAGGTAGTCCACACCGCCGAGCTGCCACCAAACCACGGCAGAATTTGCTTGGCGATGAGCGGTTGCACAAGGAACAGAAGAAATGCCGATAGCGCGACGACCGCGTAGAAATGCATGGGGGAATGGGCGATGAAACGTTACCGAATTATCACATCGGAAATTGCCCGCCGTGATTACAAAGGACCCGAATGAAAAAAGCCCCGCGAACGGGGCTTACTTTGTGACGAGCGCTACGCGTTACTTCGAACGCTCCTGCAGCGCGCGAATGCGGTCTTCCATCGGTGGGTGCGTCGCGAACAGCGAGCCCATCACGCCGCCGATACCCATCGCCTTCATGTTAGCGGGCAATTCGCCCGGCGTGAGGCCGCCGAGTCGAGCGAGCGCGTTGATCATCGGGCGACCATTACCCATCAACTCGGCAGAGCCCGCATCAGCGCGGTATTCGCGATGACGGGAGAACCATGCCACGACCATGTGCGCAACCACGCCGAGCAACATGTCGAGCACAAACACGGTGACCATATAGCCGACGCCGGTGCCGCTGCGTTCGTTTTTAAACACCACTTTATCGATGAAATAACCGATCACGCGCGACAGGAAAATCACAAACGTGTTCATCACGCCTTGCATCAGCGCCATCGTCACCATGTCGCCGTTGGCGACGTGCGCCACCTCGTGACCGATGACCGCCTCAACCTCTTCACGGTTCATGCTTTGCAGCAAGCCGGTGGACACAGCAACTAACGCCGAATTTTTGAATGCGCCGGTGGCAAACGCGTTTGGCTCGCCCTCGTAAATGGCAACTTCTGGCATGCCGATTTTTGCTTTGTCGGCAAAACCGCGAACCGATTGCACCAGCCACTGATGCGTCGGATCCGTTGAATCGTTGATGATGGTCAGACCCATCGTCCATTTGGCGACCGGTTTGCTGATCAGCAAGGAGAATATTGCGCCCGTAAAGCCCATGACGAGCGCAAAACCGAGCAATGCGCCCAGATTCAGGCCACTGGCACCGATGTAGCGATTCAGACCAAAGATGCTCGACACGAGACCCAGCACCGCTACCACGGCGACATTGGTCAATACGAACAACAAAATACGTTTCATTGCGAGGTTATTCCTTAAAAGAAAACACGGGCGGTTGCCCCACGCGATCAGAGGGGTACCGCGAATATGTGAACGATATAACGAAGTTCAAGGGGCAGACTAAGGCGATAACCCGAGTCACTTGAGGGCGCAACAGCTTTTTTCGGAATGCGCAGATTGATATGGGCTTAGGTGTGTATTTGCGGCTAAGTCGAGATCGGCTTGCATGTTGCAATAGCGCCGGCCCAGCCCTGATGCCATGGGGCTATACCAATAAAAAAAGCAAAAGCTGTGCCACGAAATTGCTTAGTTCCGCTCGAACGTCACCATTTCTCATCCGCCCATTCTCGCGAAGATTGCCTTCTGGCGCGGCATTAGGCATAATGTCGGGCTCAGTTGACGATTTTTTTAAACGCGTCAGCACAATTTAGCCGCTCAATCAGTTGTCTGATCGGGCACAAATGTCACGTATCCTGGCTAATTTTCTGCCCTACGCAAACGCAGTGGGATGAAAATTCCGTCCCAGGGCGCCGTGAAAACACCAAGGACAGCACCGTTATGAAAACTGGAATCCACCCCGAATATCGCGACGTCGTTTTTCACGACACCGCTGCCAACGAAAAATGGATCACCCGCTCCACGCTGCACACCCAGCGCAAAATTACGATGGACGACGGCAAAGAATATCCGTTGGTCATCCTTGAGATTTCGAGCGCTTCGCATCCGTTCTACACCGGCAAACAGCAACGTATTCTCGACACCGCCGGCCGCGTTGAGCGCTTCAACAAGCGTTACGCGAAAAAAGCCGACGGCGCAGCCGCTCCAGCACCCGCAGCAGAATAAAGCTCGGTTCGTCATTCAAAAGAGGCAGCCGAGCGCTGCCTTTTTTGTTGGTAACGCCATGACTATTTTGTAGTCGGCCCCGCATCATGCAACCCCGAATCAACCACCAACCCACTGACCGCAACAAGACGCGGTGGAAGGCTGTCGCCCTCTTCGCGCTGATCGGTTTCTGGTTGCTCTCGGGCGTGGTGGGGCGCGAGCCCTGGAAGCCGGAGCCGGTGTACATCGGCATCCTGCAAAATCTGCTCGAACAGATCGCCAGCGGCGGCCGCGACTGGTGGACGCCGACCGTCGCCGGTGTAGCGCAAGACAACGAAATCATCCTCATTCACTGGCTGAACGCACCCTTGGTGCTGCTCGCCAAAACGCTCATGCCGCTGCATGAAGCCGCGCGCGTGACCTCCGTGGTCTGGGCCGCCTTCGGCATCGCGTCCATCGCGCTCGCGGCACGCCGCTGGAGCGGCGGTCACATCTCGTACTTGGCTGCGATTATCAGCATTGGCTGCATCGGTTTGTACGAGCTCGCGCATCGCTATTCGCCCGATATCGCTGTGTTCGCATCGATGGGCTTCGCACTGTTTGGCTGCGCCGAATTGGCGACGCACCCGCGCCGCGCCACCGCGCTGCTGACTGCCGCCATCGTGGCCGCGTTTGCTGCCCGCTCCGCGCTGGGTTTTGTAGTGGTGGCATTGCCGGTTGGGCTGCTGTGTTTTGCGCCCGTGTTCTCGATGTATCGCGTCGCGCTGGTTCGTGCGCTGGTATTTGCCACGGTCATCTGCGTTTTTTGGATCGTCGCATTCTCATTGCGCGACAGTGCAGGATTTGACGGCTGGATTGACGCAGATTTCGGCCTTAAACTCGAAGACCGCGAGCGCTTCGGCCCAACCTTTTATCTCGGAACCCTGCTTTGGTTTGCATGGCCCGCGTGGCCGATCGCTGTGTGGCTGATCACCCTGCGCATGCGTGGTTTTGCGGGTGGCTGGCAGCGCGGTGAATTGATCGCGCCGGTGGTATTTTTTCTGTCGGGGTTCGCTGCGATTTCGATTTTGACCGAGCCGCGCGCGATTCACACGCTGTACCTATTGCCGCCGATCATTATCCTCGCCTCATTCGGTGTCGACACCCTAAAGCGCTCGTGGTACGCGCTGATTGACTGGTTCGGTATTCTGGTGCTCGGCCTCACCGCGATTGTCGCGGTGGTCGTAGCAAGCGCCATCTACTACGGCTGGCCGCCGATGATCGCGCAGTGGATTACCGGCTACGTCCCCGGATTTACGGGCACGCTGCCGTGGCTGGGCTACGGCGTGGCGATGCTGGCGTTTGTCATCTGGATTGCGCTGATTCAGCCGGCCCACCAGCATGCGCGCCGGGCGCTCATCAACTGGGCGGGTTGTGTGACTTTTTTATGGATCGTTGCGCAGGCATTGCTGGTGGCGCCGCACAACCACATTATTGGGTATCGCGGCGTGTTCACCGAACTGTCGAAAGTATGGCCAAAAACGGGCTGCGTGAGCTCCATCGAGCTGTCGACCTCGCAAGCCGCCATGCTTTCTTATTACACCGGGCACACAACGGACCCCGCTGAGGCGGCAACGGATGCACAATGCGGTTTTGTGCTGTTGCAGCGCTATCGCGGTCAACCGATACCGCTGCCCGACCCCGAGTACACGCTGCGTTTTCGCGGCAACCGGCCCGGCGACAACGCCGAGTCATTTGAACTCTACGAGAAGAACGAGCAGGTTTCAAAAGAACCGGAAACGGCTCTAAAGGTAAGAACACCATGAAATTTATTGATGAAGCATTTATTGACGTAATCGCCGGCGACGGCGGCAACGGCATGGCCTCTTTCCGCCGTGAAAAATGCATCCCGCGCGGCGGGCCGGACGGCGGCGATGGTGGACGCGGCGGCAGCGTTTACGCCGAGGCAGATGAAAACATCAACACCCTGATCGACTATCGTTTCGCGCGTATCCATCGCGCGGACAAGGGCGGCAACGGCGGCACGGCTGACTGCTACGGACGCGGCTCGGACGATGTGATTCTGAAAATGCCGATTGGCACGGTCATCACCGACATGGAAACCGGTATTCAACTCGCCGACCTGTCAAAGCACGGCATGCGTGAAATGATTGCCAAAGGCGGCGCAGGCGGCCTCGGCAATCTGCATTTCAAGTCCAGCGTGAATCGCGCGCCACGGCAAAAAACCAATGGTGAAGCCGGCGAAGAGCGCCGCGTTCAGCTTGAGCTCAAAGTGTTGGCGGACGTGGGTTTGCTCGGCTATCCAAACGCCGGTAAATCAACGCTGGTGCGCGCGGTGAGCGCCGCCAAACCGAAAGTCGCCGATTACCCGTTCACCACGCTTGCTCCAAGCCTCGGCGTGGTGCGTATCGACTACGGTCGCAGCTTTGTGATCGCCGATATTCCCGGCCTCATTGAAGGTGCCGCAGAAGGCGCGGGCCTGGGCCACCAGTTTCTGCGTCATTTGCAACGCACCAAACTCATTTTGCATTTGGTAGACATCGCGCCGTTCGACCCCGAGGCCGATCCGGTGAAAGAAGCGCGCGCTCTGGTCGCCGAGCTCAAAAAGTATGACAAACAGCTGCACGGCAAGCCGCGCTGGTTGATCTTCAACAAGGTCGACATGCTCGATCCGCCAGAGGCTGATGCGCGCATCAAGGACGCACTCAAACGCCTGCGCTGGACCAAGCCTTGGTACGCGATCAGCGGTATGAACAAAATCGGGACGACCGAGCTGGTTCGCGCCATAGGTGAGCATTTGGCCGCAGTGAAGGCGGCTGAAGAGCCAGAAGAGTTGGCGGTTGCGGCGTAATTCACGGAATACGTCGTAGGGTGGACACCCCGTGCCCACCAGGCCTCGGCAAAGTCATGCCAAGCTTTGCAAGCAACGGTGGGTACGGGGTGCCCACCCTACAAAATCTCTTCTGCGCTTCCCGCAATGACTGACTTTTCAATCCTAAAACCCACCCGCCGAGTCGTAGCCAAAGTCGGCAGCGCGCTCGTCACCAACGGCGGTGCGGGTATTGACCGCTCGGCGATCGCGCGCTGGGCGGCTGACGTTGCGGCGCTCCGCGCGCGTGGCGTTGACGTGATCTTCGTGTCATCTGGCGCGGTGGCTGAGGGCATGGCCCGTCTCGGCTGGACCGAACGTCCCAAAGCGATGCCCGAACTGCAAGCCGCAGCAGCCGTCGGCCAGATGGGCCTCGTCAATGTGTACGAACAAGCTTTCGCCGCGCACGGTCTGCACACCGCGCAGGTGCTGCTCACGCACGAAGACCTC
Source organism: Burkholderiales bacterium (assembly GCA_025354075.1). Classification (GTDB taxonomy): domain Bacteria; phylum Pseudomonadota; class Gammaproteobacteria; order Burkholderiales; family Casimicrobiaceae; genus Casimicrobium. The sequence continues at coordinate 9,664 of JANXNO010000244.1, forward strand.
GCCGACCGCAAGCGCTATCTCAACGCACGCTCGACGATCACCGCGCTGCTGAAGCACAACGTCATCCCGATCATCAACGAGAACGACACCGTCACCACTGACGAGATTCGCTTCGGCGACAACGACACGCTGGGCGCACTGGTGGCCAATCTGATCGATGCGCAGGTGCTGGTGTTGCTGACCGATCAACAGGGTCTGTACACCGCCGATCCACGCCGGGACCCGGATGCAGAATTCATTAGCGTGGGCCGCGCCGATGACCTGCAATACGAAGCGATGGCCGGCGGCACAGGCACCGGCATTTCGCGAGGCGGCATGCTCACCAAAATCCTTGCAGCACGTCGCGCGGCCAACACGGGCATCCACACCGTTATTGCAAGTGGGCACGAGGCGAACGTGTTGCATCGACTGCTCGGCGGTGAAGCGATCGGCACGCTGCTGTACGCGCCGGAAGCCAGCCTCGCCAAACGCAAAAGCTGGCTCGCCGATCACCTGCAGTTGCGCGGCAAAGTTACGCTGGACGCAGGCGCGACGAAAGCGCTGCTGCACGGTGGAAAAAGTCTGCTGCCGATTGGCGTCATTGCAGTGGCTGGCGAATTCGAACGTGGTGACGCCGTCGGATGCGTCGACGAGTCAGGTCGCGAGCTGGCACGCGGGCTCGCCAATTACTCGTCAAACGAGACCTTGCGGATCATGAGGAAGCCCTCATCTGAAATCGAATCGGTGTTGGGCTACGTTGACGAAGATGAACTTATTCATCGGGATAACCTCGTAGTCACAGGCTAGCGACTTTTCTACACAAGGTCGCGGCAAGCCGCTCCTACACTGCGGCCCTGTAGGAGCGGCTTGCCGC
>JANXNO010000248.1 GCA_025354075.1 Burkholderiales bacterium
GCGGCAAGCCGCTCCTACAAAAGCACACGCCTCCGCCACAACAGATATCGCCCCCTTCCAGTCCACCAACCCACAGGAGCCCCGCATGAACAAACGTCGACAACTTCTTATTCATACCGCCGCTATTGCCGCGTTATCCACGCTCGCCATGCCGGGCCTTACGTTCGCGCAAGCCAAATTGAAGGTCGCAGCGATTTACACCGTGCCGTTCGAGCAGCAATGGGTGAGTCGCATTCACAAGGCTTTGAAGGCCGCCGAAGCACGTGGCGACATTGAGTACAAAGCAACCGAAAACGTAGCCAACGCCGACTACGAGCGCGTAATGCGCGAGTATGTTGCTGGCGGCAATCAGCTCATCGTGGGCGAAGCGTTTGCGGTAGAAGCTGCGGCACGCAAAGTCGCCAAGGATTCGCCGAAGGTGTCGTTCCTGATGGGCTCATCAGGCAAACCGCAAGCGCCGAACTTCAGCGTGTTTGACAACTACATTCAAGAGCCTGCGTACCTCTCCGGCATGATCGCCGGCGGCATGACCAAGTCGAACAAGATCGGCATGGTCGGCGGCTTCCCGATCCCCGAAGTCAACCGCCTGATGCACGCGTTTATGGCTGGCGCGAAAGAGACCAATCCGAAGGTCGAGTTCACCGTTAGCTTTATCAATAGCTGGTTCGATCCACCCAAGGCAAAAGAGGCCACCTTTGCAATGATCGACAAAGGTGCCGACGTGCTCTACGCTGAGCGGTTTGGCGTGAGCGACGCGGCCAAAGAAAAAGGCAAACTCGCCATTGGTAACGTGATCAACACGCAAGACAAATATTCAGAAACCGTTGTTGCATCTGCGTTGTGGAATATGGAGCCCAGCATTGACGAAGCGTTGAAGCTGGTGAAGGCTGGCAAGTTCGTGGCAGCCGACTACGGCAAGTTCTCAACCATGAAATACAAGGGCTCGGAACTTGCGCCTCTTGGCACGTTTGCGACCAAAGTACCTGCTGACATTGTAAAGAAAGTGTCTGCAAAAGAGGCCGACATTCTTTCCGGAAAATTCACCGTGAAAGTGGACGACACTACGCCGAAATCGACCGCAAAGTAACTCCCAATTATCCTGTCGACGCAACAGGTTTGGCCCCTCTCCCGCAAGCGGGAGAGGGTCGGGGTGAGGGTGGCGGTTTTGCGCAGAACCGTTAAGACGCGAAGACTCGAATAAAACTCAAGTGACAACCTCCCCTACCGTCCTCTCGTTGCGCAACATCAGCAAACGCTTCGGCGCTCTGATTGCCAACGACAATATTTCCCTCGACCTGAAAGCAGGCGAAGTCCTCGCGCTACTCGGTGAAAACGGCGCAGGCAAATCCACGCTCATGTCCATCCTGTTCGGCCACTACGTCGCCGATACGGGTGAAATCGAAGTGTTCGGTCAGCCGTTGCCACACGGCAATCCAAAGGCGTCGCTTGCAGCCGGTATCGGCATGGTGCATCAGCATTTCACGCTGGCCGACAACTTGAGCGTGCTCGACAACGTATTCCTCGGCTCAGAGCCGCTCTGGCAGCCATTCTCACGACGTACCTCCGCGCGACAAAAACTGCTTGATGTGGCCAAACGCTTTGGTTTGCCCGTCACCCCAGAAGCCCGCGTAGGCACACTGACCGTTGGCGAGCGCCAACGTGTAGAAATTCTCAAGGCGCTGTATCGCGGGGCACGCATCTTGATTCTTGATGAACCTACAGCAGTGCTGACTCCGCAGGAAAGCGAAGCGCTGTTCGATACCCTCGGCCAGATGGTGTCGCAAGGACTCTCCATTATTTTTATCAGCCACAAGCTGGCCGAAGTGCTGCGCGTGTCAACGCGAGTGGCTGTGCTGCGCAGTGGCAAGCTGGTGGCGCAAGCCGTTGCAGCCGACGTAACGCAAGCGCAGTTAGCACTTTGGATGGTCGGCCATGGTGTTGACGCGCCGCAGAAAAAACCGTCAACGCAAGTTTCGTCGGACGTATGCGTACTCGCAGGCGTGAGCACCGACGCCAAAAACCGGGAGCGATTGGAGAATGTGTCTCTCACGTTACTTGGCGGCGAAATAGTGGCGATTGCCGGAGTGTCCGGCAACGGTCAGGCGGCGCTTGCGGAACTTCTGTGTGGCACTCAACGCGCATCCAACGGGTCGGTGCAACTGCTGGGAAGGCCACTGCCACCATCGCCCGAACAATTGGTCGCCTTAGGCGTTGCGCGCATCCCGGAGGATCGGCATGACGTCGGTGTAGTGGGCGATTTGCCGGTATGGGAAAACGCGCTTTCCGAACGCCTGCGCAGCGTGACATTTTCAAAATGGTGGTGGGTGCGCAGACGCGCCGCACGTAATCACGCGAACCGCATCATCGAGCGCTTCGATGTGCGCGGCGGCGGCGCGCTCGTCCCAGCGCGATCACTGTCCGGCGGCAACATGCAGAAACTCATTCTCGGGCGAGCGCTGCTCGCGCCCGATGGAATGCCCGCAGCAAAGCTCATCATCGCCCATCAACCGAGCTGGGGCCTGGACGTCAGCGCGGTAGCGTTCGTGCAGCAACAACTTATCGCTGCGCGCGATGCTGGCGCAGCGGTACTGGTGATTTCTGATGACCTGGATGAAGTGATGGCACTTGGCGATCGTATTGCGGTGATGCATTCAGGGAAGCTCACCCAAGCGCGTCCAATGTCTGACTGGACGCGTAAGTCGATTGGGTTGGCGATGGCGGGAGTAAGCAGTCATGCTTGACCCTGCGCGACCCCCGTGTAGGAGCGGCTTGCCGCGACCAAACTCCACGCGTCGCCACCCTCACCCCAACCCTCTCCCGCCTGCGGAAGAGGGAGCCCGACAAAGTCACCGCAGTAGCAGTCAAACATGCGCCTAGAAAAACGCGGCGAACCGTCAGTCATCGCTCTGGTCATCGCGCCAATCGCTGCGGTTGCCGTAACGCTGGTGGTCACGGCGCTACTCGTGCTCTGGGCGGGCGCGCCTGTTGGTAAAACTTACGCCCTGTTGTTTCAGGGTGGCTTCGGTTCTGTATTCGCGCTCAGCGAAACGTTTACCCGTGCAACGCCGCTAATCCTGACGGGACTCGCAGCAACCGTTGCGTTCAAAGCGAGACTCTTCAACATTGGCGCAGAAGGGCAACTCTATGCTGGGGCACTGGCCGCAATCGCGGTTGGTGGATTGCATGGAGGCACTGGCCTTGAATGGTCGCCGTGGATTGTGTTTCCGTTGATGATGCTTGCTGCGGCGCTAGCCGGTGCGTTGCTTTTACTCGGCCCCGCGTTACTCAAGACACGGCTTGGCGTAGACGAAGTCGTCACAACGCTGCTGCTTAATTTCATTATGTTGCTGCTCGTTTCCGCCATGCTCGATGGCCCGATGAAAGACCCGACGGCAATGGGCTGGCCGCAAAGCGTTGCACTCAACGGTGACCTTGAACTCAGCAAGCTAGTCGAGGGAACGCGCGTTCAGACCGGGCTGCTATGGGCTACGACGTTGGCAGTTATGTTGTGGGCAGTATTCAAATACACGACCATCGGATTCTCCATTCGTGCAGTCGGTGCCAACGCGCGCGCCGCTTCGTTTGCAGGCGTACCAGTCACCGGCACAGTGGTTCTGGTGGCAATGTTGTCCGGCGCGCTTGCGGGCCTCGCCGGTGCAATCGAGGTAGCGGGCCGTACCAGCTACGTAACCCTCGATATGTCTCCCGGCTACGGTTACAGCGGCATCGTCATCGCGATGCTGGCGGGGCTGCACCCTATCGGCGTACTCGCAGCCAGCGTGTTCGTCGCGGGAGTTTTAGTGGGTGCCGACAGCATGAGCCGCGCGATCGGTGTGCCCACCTACATCGCCGATGTCATCGT
>JANXNO010000249.1 GCA_025354075.1 Burkholderiales bacterium
GTCACGCAAGCGCTGAATCTGAATGCTGGTCGCGCTCCACGCAACGTGCAACGCTTGCCGCGCTTCGTCGCAAATTGTCTTGCCCTGATGCTCAATGATGAGCTTGCCGTCGTCGCGCAAAGTGGCGATTTCTTGCACCGGCAAGCTGCCGAATGCTGCGCGCACTTTGTCGATGTCAGCGCGATGAACCTGAATCACGGCACCGAGTTCTTCGTTGAACAACGCAGCCATCGCATCCTGATTTGACGGATCAAGCGCAACCGACAACCCAGCACGCGACGCGACCATCATCTCAACCAGCACCGCGAATAAGCCGCCGTCGGAGCGGTCGTGATAGGCGAGCAACAGGCCGTTCGCGTTGAGCGATTGCACGCCTGCGAAGAAGGTTTTCAGATCGTCCGCAGAATCGCAATCAGGCACTTCCGTGCCCATCGTCGATTGCACCTGATTTGCAATCGAGCCGCCCATGCGCTGCTGGCCGCGCGCAACGTCGACGAGCAGCAGCACCGTGTTGTGGTCAATTTTCAGTAGCGGCGTCAGCGTCTTTCTCACGTCCGTCACGTTAGCAAACGCGGTGACGATCAGCGACACCGGCGCATGAACGGACTTCTTCGTTTCGCCGTCGCTCCAGCCGGTACGCATGCTCATCGAGTCTTTGCCGACCGGGATCGACACGCCGAGCGCGGGACACAATTCCATGCCCACTGCATGCACCGCGTCGAACAGCGCAGCGTCTTCACCGGGCACGTCCACCGCTGCCATCCAGTTGGCCGAGAGCTTGATGTCCGTGATTGACGCGATGGACGCAGCCGCGATATTGGTGATGGCCTCCGCCACTGCCATGCGCGCAGACGCAGGCGCGTTGAGCACGGCCAGCGGCGTGCGCTCACCCATCGCCATCGCCTCGCCCGCGTTGCCCACAAAATCACGCAAAGTCACCGCAACGTCGGCAACCGGAACCTGCCACGGCCCGACCATTTGCTCGCGTGCCGTGAGGCCACCCACGAAGCGGTCACCGATGGTGATCAGGAAAGTTTTGTCGGCAACCGTGGGATGCTGAAGCACGCGATAAGCAGCATCACGCAGCTTCAGGCTCCCTCCCCCAGCGGGGGAGGGTTGGGGTGGGGGTACTTTGCGAGCAGAAGACCGCGTCGTCACCCGCTCCATCTTCGGCGGTTTACCCAGCAAAACATCCAGCGACATATCCACCGGCTTGTTGTTGAACTTGACATCCGCCACCGTCAAACTTCCCGATCCATCCGCCACGCCCACAATCGCAAACGGACAACGTTCTCGCTCGCAATACGCCTTGAACAACGAGACCGAAGCAGGTGCCACCGCCATCACGTAGCGCTCCTGCGATTCGTTGCACCAAATCTCGGCTGGGCTCATGCCCGCTTCTAGCGTCAGCACCTGACGCAGATCGAACAACGCGCCACGCGGGTCAGCCTCGGTGCCCGCACCATGCACGAGTTCTGGCAACGCGTTGGACAAACCACCCGCGCCGACGTCATGAATCGCGAGGATCGGATTGGCATCGCCCAAACGCCAGCAGGCATTGATGACCTCCTGCGCGCGCCGCTGCATTTCGGGGTTGCCGCGCTGCACCGAATCGAAATCAAGATCAGCCGTGTTCTGGCCCGTCGTCATTGACGAGGCTGCACCGCCGCCCATGCCGATGCGCATGCCTTCGCCACCCAACTGAATCAGCAACGTGCCCGCAGGAAACGCGATTTTGTGAACGTGACGATCAGACACAGCGCCAATACCACCGGCGATCATGATCGGTTTGTGATAACCGTAAACCGTGTCGCCAACCTTCTGCTCGAAGGTGCGGAAATAGCCACCCAACACCGGGCGACCAAACTCATCGTTGAACGCAGCGCCGCCAATCGGCCCCTGAATCATGATGTCAAGCGCGGACGAAATGCGATCTGGTTTGCCGACGTCCGCAGTCGCGCCTTCCCAAGGTTGCGGCAGGCCTGGCAGGCGCAGATTTGACGTGGTGAAACCCGTCAGACCAGACTTCGGCACTGCGCCACGTCCCGTTGCACCTTCATCACGAATCTCGCCACCCGCGCCGGTTGCAGCGCCTGCAAACGGCGCAATCGCGGTGGGGTGATTGTGTGTCTCTACTTTGGCTAAATAGTGCGTACGGTCTGCATGCTCAGCGTACAAGCTGTCGGCATCTGGATAGATGCGCAGCGCGTCGCCGCCGGTCAAAATCGCAGCGTTGTCGGAGTAGGCGATCTCGGTGCCCTGAGGATTGGAAGCATGCGTGTTGCGGATCATCGCGAACAATGATTTGTCCTGCGCGACGCCATCAATCGTCCAGCTCGCGTTGAAAACTTTGTGCCGACAATGCTCGGAATTCGCCTGCGCGAACATCAGCAATTCAACATCAGTCGGATCGCGACCGAGCTTGTCGAACGCGTTGACCAGATAGTCAATCTCATCATCTGACAACGCTAATCCCAATTCGCCATTCGCAACTTTTAGCGCAGCAGCCGTGCGAGAAATTGTGGTCAGTGGCTTCGCTGCATGCGTGTCGAAAATCGCTTTGGCGGCAGCGATGGTTGGCAGCACGACTTCCGTCATGCGGTCGTGGCAAGCGTCTTCAATCGCTCGCTTCGCCTCTTTCGGCAATGGCCCTTCGGAGTTCACCCAGTACCAGACACCGCGCTCGATACGCTGCACGAAGCTCAGGCCACAGTTGCGCGCAATGTCAGTGGCTTTCGATGACCACGGCGAAATGGTGCCGAGTCGTGGCACGACGAGAAACGCATGTTG
>JANXNO010000288.1 GCA_025354075.1 Burkholderiales bacterium
CGGTCAGCTTCAGCAAACCCGCCTCGGGTGCCAGCGCAACGCTTGCGCCAACGTCGGGTACGACCGATGGCAGCGGCGTGATATTCGTCAACGCCACCGCCAACGGCGTTGCAGGCGCGTATCAATTATTGGTAAGCGCACCGGGCACCAACCCGACCGTGATCAAGCTCAATAACTCCGCGCCCGCGGGTTCAGCGACGGCGCTGGCGGTGGCCGTCAGCACGCCGCAATACGCCTACGTCACGCAACCGTATTCAGCGCCGATCACCATTCACGTCACCGATTTTTTCAACAATCCGGTGCAAGGCGCAGTCGTTAGCTTCCAAATCACGCCGGATCCCGCGACGGGAGCAACGGCAACTTTTTCTGCGCTCACGGCGACATCCAATGCGTTGGGCGACGCGCAGGTGACCGCCACGGCGAACGGGTTCGCGGGTCAATATTCGATGAAGGTCGCGCTGCCCGCCAGCCCCTTTGCGCAACCCAAATCGTTTGCCCTGAAGAACATCGCCAGCTTGCCAAAATTTATGGCGCTGACCAGCGGCAATCCGCAATCAGCACCAGTGAACACCGCCTTCGCGCAAAAGCTACGCGTGAAGGTGACCGACTCGCTTAACGCCGTCACGCCGCAAGTGCGCGTCTACTTCCTCCCCAGCGGCAACGCAGGCGCTAACGCGACGCTTTCGCCGTCCAGCGCGCTAGCTGACGCGAACGGTTTTGCTGAGGTGACGGCCACCGCCAACGGCATCGTTGGCGCATATCAAGTGGGCGCGATTGTGTACGACACATCCACCGAATCGCCGATTACGCAGTTGTTCAATCTGACCAATCTCGCTGCCGTCATTCCCGATTTCGTGTTGACTGTCACCAAGTCTGGCGCGGGCACGGGCAGCGTCACGGGCACCGGTATCACCTGCGGCGCGGACTGCACGGAAACGCTCGCGCAGGGCACCGTCGTTGTGTTGACCGCCGCACCGACCGCAGGATCGACCTTTGCTGGATGGAGTGGCGCAGGATGCAGCGGCACCGGCACATGCAGCGTGACGATGAGCGCGGCGCAAACGGTGAACGCGCAGTTTGACGTGGTCGCTGCGACGACGTTCGTACTGACGGTCACCAAGTCTGGGTCTGGCACAGGCAGCGTCGCGGGCACAGGCATTACCTGCGGCGCAGACTGCACCGAAACGCTTGCGCAGGGCACGGTCGTTGTGTTGACGGCAGCACCGAATGCAGGCTCGACGTTCGCCGGATGGACGGGCGCGGGATGCAGTGGCACGGGCACCTGCAGCGTCACAATGAGCGCAGCGCAAACGGTCAACGCACAATTCAATGTGCTGCCAACTGTGGTCGTCGCGGCCACGCCCGTGCCGACGTTGCACCCGGCGCTTATGGCTCTGCTGACCTTGATGATGGCGTGCGCAGTGTTGTTGAAGACTAACCGACGAGAGCAGTAGCGCGCGTACGGACGGCATCAACGCAGACAAATTGGGCGGACGACGTGTCTAGTCAGGCAACCGAAAACGCGTTTTCCATCGACACGTGGTCTCCGCTGATCGCTCAGCCCGGTCGTTGGACGACGGCTGATGCGATGACGAATGCGCGCCAGTTTCACACCGCCACACTGCTCGAAAGTGGTAATGTTTTAGTGGCGGGTGGCACCTCAAGCCGTGGCGATTTGGCGAGCGTTGAGCTGTACGATGCAACGGATGGTCGCTGGCGCAGCACATGCCCGCTGACGACCGCACGTTGCTACCACAGCGCGACGCGTCTGGCTAACGGCTGCGTGTTGGTCACAGGCGGTTTCAGCGGCAGCGCGCTAAGCAGTGCCGAGCTGTACGACCCTACTACTGATCACTGGTCGGTCATTGAGGACATGTCAACAGTTCGGGGATTGCACTGCGCAACGCTGCTGGACGACGGACAGGTGCTGGTGACCGGTGGTTGCGATGCCGACACAAATGGCATGTTCAGTCGGGCCGACATCTATGAAGCCGTAACAAATAAATGGCAGCGTACCCGTGCACCCGCCAGCAGTCGGGAATATCGCACCGCCAGCTTGCTCAACGACCGTAGCGTCATGCTGGTGGGCGGTGCGGGTCCACTTGGATCGGTCGACAGCGTCGAAATGTTTGACCCCGTCTGGACCAGTTGGCGCGAGGGTCCACCACTTTATGCAAAGCGACTGCGGCACACCGCAACAGTGTTGGCTGACGGCAGGCTGCTGGTCGCGGCGGGTGACGACGGTACCAGCAACTATCTATCGAGCGCCGAACTATACGATCCGGTCATTCACCAATGGAGCGCGGCTGGCAATCTGACGTCTGCTCGTGAATACTGCACAGCCACGTTGCTCTCAGAAAATCGTGTGTTGATCGTCGGTGGCGACGGCGCAGTGGGTCGTCTGGCGAGTGCCGAAATTTATGACGCACCGA
>JANXNO010000290.1 GCA_025354075.1 Burkholderiales bacterium
GGTCTTTCCAGTTGAGTATTCGCGAATAAATTTCGGCCCCGATGATCAGCGCGTTCTTGTACGCCCCACTCGCGACCATTTTGTCGGCGACGGACAGCGCGTAAACAAAGCCGGAACACACCGCCTGAATGTCAAACGCGGCGGCTTTATTCGCGCCCAGTTTGTCCTGCACGATGCACGCGGTGCTCGGGAAAATGACGTCTGGCGTAGTGGTGGCCACGATCAGCAAATCGACGTCGGACGCTACGAGTCCCGCAGCTTGCAACGCGCTGTTGGCCGCAGCAACGGCCAAGTCGCTGGTCTCTTCACCGTCCGCTACGATGTGTCGCGAACGAATGCCGGAGCGCGTGCGAATCCATTCGTCCGACGTGTCGACAAATTTCGACAGATCGTCGTTAGTGAGAATTTTTTCCGGAAGATAGCTTCCGGTGGAAATGATTTTGCTGAACAAGTGATGAGCGCTTTAGCGGCGGGTTGCCATTATTTAATCAGCAATACTGTCAATGCAGAAACGCACGACAACAGTTCATGATCAGGGTCTAACTGCGTGCAATTTTCGCCGTGGGTGTCGCTAAAGTGGACAACGTGTTGGCATTGAGCGCGGCAACACGTTCTGTCAGTTCCGCGATCAGATCATGACGCGCTTCTTGAAATGCCCGCTCGATAGCGGTCGCGAAGCCGATCTCGTCGGCGCCACCATGACTCTTCACGACGATGCCACGCAGTCCAAGCAGCGTTGCGCCATTGTGCTGCGATGGATCCATGCGCGCCTTGAACCGCTTCAGTACGGGATAGGCAATCGCGGCGGTCGCTTTGGACGCCAGGTCTCGCGAAAACTCTTCGCGCAACATTTGTGACATCAAGTTGGCGATGCCTTCCGCCGATTTGAGCGCGACGTTACCGACAAATCCATCGCACACCACGACGTCCACTTTGCCGCGAAACACGTCAGTGCCTTCGACATTGCCGACAAAGTTCAGGTCGGTGGCGCGAATCAATTCGGCCGCGTTTTTGACCAGTTCGTTGCCCTTGATTTCTTCTTCGCCGATATTGAGCAACGCCACAGTTGGGCGTGCGTTACCGGTGAGCGCAGACGACAACGCCGCACCCATGATGGCGAATTGGCGCAGGTGTTCTGCCGAGCAATCCACGTTCGCGCCGAGGTCGAGCACTAAAGCGCCGCCGTCACCTTCGCGACCGTGCCCCGAATGTGTAGGGAACAAGCCCGCGATGGCGGGTCGATCAATGCCCGGCAACGTTTTAAGCACGAAACGCGCAGTCGCCATCAACGCGCCGGTGTTTCCCGCGCTGACGCATGCGTCCGCCTGCCCGTCTTTGACCGCGTTTAACGCGAGACGAAGGCTGGAGTTTTTCTTGTTTTTGAGCGTGAGCGCCGGGGACTCATCCATGCCGACGACCTCAGTCGCGGTCACTTGTGTGACGCGGCCCAGGTCGACCGAAGCAATGTGCTTGCTGGCTAGCGCCAGAGACGACTGCAAACCGACGAGCACAAGGTGCGCGTCGGATCGCTTTGCAAGAAACCGGGCAGCGGCGGGCAGCGTGACTGCCGCGCCGTGGTCGCCGCCATCGACGTCAATAGCGATGCGCACGTTTGGCGCATCCTTAGTCGTGGGCGACAAGGCAGGACTTACTCGTCAGCTTTGGTCTGAACTACTTTTTGACCGCGGTAGAAACCGTTCGGGCTGATGTGGTGCCGACGATGCACTTCGCCCGTCGTCGGCTCGATGGCCAGATGCGGCGTCTCTAACGCGCTGTGAGCACGGTGCATGCCGCGCTTGGAAGGGGATTTTTTATTTTGCTGAACGGCCATGATGGGCTCCTAACTTTCTTGCGTAACGTGTGTAACTAATTAAATTCAACGGCAGGCGGCGCTATCAACGCCGCGCACTTCTCGCATCGCGGTATGTACGGCACCGCGAGCAACAATTCATCTTCAACCAATTCAAGCGCGGAGGTTTTCTCATTACCCTCAATGCACTCAAACGCTTCGTCTTCCCAACTCGCCAACTCAGCCGCATCATGCGCCACATAAATGGTCGATGATGAGTCCACCGGCAAATCGAAGTCGGTGCCGCACGACTGGCAGATCAATCCGACTGATCCTTTAGCCGAAACCATGAAGCCCGGTCGAGCCGACACCGATTTTTCTACACAGCGTACCGCCCCAGACATTTCCCCGACCTTCAGATCACCGTCGGACGACCTTTCGAGTAGCGCAACTGGAATGGCCCCGGCAATCGAATATCCTTGTCGGGCAAATTGCGCAGCGTTCTGGCGAAATTTCCAGTCCGCTTCGGTGATTTGCTTGTTATCTTTGGCTAGCAACTTGATTTCTACGTTGTCCGCGTTTTGGTTGAGCCGTCTATTGAGTCTCAAAAGCCTTCACAGCCAGACAGAGAGGCGGGAACACGAAAGCCCACGATTATAGCTATTTTCGGCGGGACGCACCATCACAACCACTCCTTTTATGCCCAGCCCCATCGTACTCGCCTCCACGTCCCACTACCGCCGCGAACTGCTTGAGCGCCTTGGGCTTCCTTTTTCGGTCGATAAAACGGACGTGGACGAGTCGCAAACCGCAGGCGAATCGCCACTCGCCAATTGCCGAAGACTGGCGCTGGAAAAGGCCCGCAAAGTCGCTTCGCGACAACCGACCGCCATTATTATCGGGTCAGATCAAGTGCTCGACCTCGACGGTGAAGCGCTCTCCAAACCGGGCGATTTCGCCACGGCGCTCGATCAGCTGAAGCGGTGTCAGGGCCGCACCCTTCACTGCTACACCGCACTGTGCGTGCTATCGCCGGGCCGTGAGCCGCTGATCGACGTGGTTGCCACCGAAATCACCTACCGAGCCTTACCCGACGCCACATTGATCGCCTATCTGCAGCGCGAGCAGCCGTACGACGCTGCCGGAGCCGTAAAAGTAGAAACGGCGGGTGTCACACTATTGCAAGCAGTGACTAGCAACGACCCCACCGCCATCATCGGCCTTCCACTCATCCGGCTGACCGACTTCCTTATTGAACTGGGCGCGCTATGACCGGCACGCTGTACCTCGTACCCAACCTGCTCGGCGTTGCAGCCCCCTCGGACATGCTGCCCGCCCGCACTATCGCCCTCGCCCAGCACTTGAATCACTTCATCGTCGAAACGCCAAAAGTCGCCCGTGCCTTCCTCAAAGCGCTCTCGCCGGAGCGCGTGATTGCCGAGATCTTTATCACCGCTTGCGACCCACTGCCGCAGGCCAGAGCACAATGCACCGAGTGGCTTAACGCGGGCATCGACGTGGGTGTCATTTCCGACGCAGGGTGCCCCGGCATGGCCGATCCGGGCGCAGCGTTCGTCGCGCTCGCTCACCAGATGGGCGCAACGGTCGTGCCGCTGGTCGGCCCCTCCTCCGTGTTGCTCGGCCTCATGGCCAGCGGATTCGACGGCCAGCATTTCGCGTTTCACGGCTACCTGCCCAACAAGCCACTCGAACGCGATGCAGCGCTGCGAGCGCTTGAGCGACAAGTGCAAACGTCCGGTGCCACACAAATCTTCATAGAAACACCCTATCGCAACGCTGCGATGCTTTCGGCGATTGTTTCGATAGTTGCGCCTCGAATCGGGTTATGCATGGCGCAAAATTTATCGTGTAGTACCGAGCAGATTCTTCGCAAGCCCGTTGGCGAATGGTCGGCTATTGATCGTGCTGCATTCGAAGGCAGATCACCCGCGCTCTTTTTGCTGGGTACGACACCTGCTCCTTAGCGTCCAGCGACGAAAGACGTGCGCAACTCCCTTGTGCGTGAACGGCGCGACGCCTAAATCGGGCCACTCCCTGGCGTTGCCGCGACAGGCATTCCATGTTCTGTCATCAAATCGATCCAGCGGCGATCACCACGCAACGCATCAAATCCAGGATCTAACCCAGCGCAGACAAAGTTGAAATCGGGCTCTACGGCGGATCGCGTTAGCCACGCAAATGCAGCATCATGATCGCTGAATCGTGTGTACACCAACGCAAATAAGTACGGCGAAACGTAGTTCGTAGCAGCCATTGTTTGCATTGACAACAGCATCTCGCTGGCGCGCGATTGTTGGCCCAACATCGCATGCGCCTGAGCGGCACCGGCATAACCGATCGGATGATCTGGTGCGCGCGTCCTCGCAGCTTCATACTGGATAAGTGCAAGTTCTGGCCTGCCAAGGCCGAGCCACGCCGACCCCACTAACGTTATGGCGACCAGGTTATCTGGACGGATTTCAAGCACCCGACTCCAGCGCTCAATCGCCTCCGAAAATTCTCGCTTGTAGAACGGGACAAGCGCGCTTTGAACGCGGATATGAATATCCAGTGGGTCAATCCGCCGGGCAAACTCAAAGGCACTTTCTGCTTCCTCATATCGTGCCCGATAAAGCAGGCCAAATGCGTACATGTGCTGCGGAAACGGAACGCTAGGGGCGTAGCGAATCGCACACATAAAACACTTTTCAGCGCGAGTCCAGTCATGATCCAGCAGCAGCGCCACCTGCCCCATCACCGCATAGGCTTCGCCAAACGTGGGATCAGCAACCAATGCGTGTTCCGCATGAATTCTCGCTTGCGGCAACGCAACGCGAACGGGCGTGACGCTCATTCCAGCCAGGGCCAGCGCGGTGCGGGCAAGGCCACAATAGGCGTGTGGCGAATTCGTCGCTGACGCTGCCAGCTGTGCAAACAAGGCTTCGGCTAGGCGATAACCGTCGATGGTTCTCTGTTGAAATGCAATCCTCGCCCGCTCGTACAGGTCACGCTGCAACTCCGTGGTGAACCGCGGCGACGACGCACCTGAACTCATCGACTTCAGCCTGGCACCAGCATCCGTTCCGGTTCGCACCACCGCATTAAGCACAGCCTGAGAGACGCGCTCCGGAAGCAAGAAGTAGCTATCCGCGTTCGCATCAAACTGCTCAGACCAGAGATGAATACCGGAGGACGCATCAATCACCTGCGCCGTCACCTTTCTGTGCGATTCGTACGACCGGACGCTGCCTTCGACGACCATTCCAGCATCAAGCGCTTGCGCGATAGCGCGCACGTCAATGCGCTGACCCTTAAAGTGGAAAGCGGATGTCCTGGCCACTACCCGAAGGCCCGCAGTTCGCGCCAGCGCATCGGTCACATCTTCGGTCAGGCCATCGCACCAACGATCGATGCGCTCATCCCCTGTCATATTGGCAAACGGAAGCACCGCAATCATTGGCACGCCGCGAAATGTTTCGCTACGATCCCTGCGAGTGACGATGGGCACATAGCTTCCCGCCACCAGAGCAATGACAATCAACGAGTCGCGCCCCTCACCCAGATAGTGCCGCACAAGTCGGCTCCGCAGGCGACGCGCCTCCACCCGGACGATACTGTCATGCGTCGGATCGAAAGTGCCAGGATTTCGCTCAAATACCGCGACACCCAGAGAAATTTCCTTCAGGCTTGCTGCGTTGCCTGCAAGCGATTGTTCTACAAGGTAGCGCAGGAAGTTGCGATGGCGCGGTGATTGCCGGAACTCACTGCCGTCATTGATCGAATCGAGCTCTGCACGCACCAGTTCGGGGGCAATCAAATTGACCATACCGCATTATGAATTCAGAGTCTGATACTGACAAGTTGCGACGTGCCGCCCACATACACCTCAGGGTGATGCCGACTGCCCGCGAATGTCACCTGCATGTAACCTCAATCAGATTGCGCGCGATTGAGCTTAGCTACACAATGGTGAAACACAAAGACCGAGGTGCGGGCATTCCAAATGAACGTAACACCATTACCTCTGGGTTGCACCAGATTCATTCGTGCGGTTGCGTGCCTCGCTGCGGCTATCTGCGCATTCGGTGCCGCCGCCGACCCTGCGGACGCAAACGATCCTCGTGTGCAGGCGCTTGCCACCACGCTGGGCAACAACCCGGCCGCAATTCACCAGTACGTGCGCGACAACATCGGTATCGAGATTTACACCGGCAGTCTGCGCGGCGCGCGCGGCGTCCTCGCGAGCAAAGCGGGCAACGCCCTGGATCGCGCCAGCCTGACGATTGCGTTGTTGCGCGCCGCAAATCCTGCCATTGAAGCGCGCTACGTTCAGGGCACACTCACTACAACCGACGCGTCAACGCTCGTGACCCGTATGTTTAGCGACCCATCGCGCATTCTCGGCTGTGACAACCCCGCGCCCGGCTTGAACCCCGCGAATCTGGTGCCCGAGATGCAGGGCCACACCTGGGTTGAATACCGCGTCGGTGCCAGCGGTGCTTACACCGCGCTCGACACGGCGTTCGCTGGAGCGAGCGTCAACCAGACTTTCACCACCGCAAACCAAACCTTCGCAAGCATCCCAGCCAATCAACGTCACACCACGCGCGTTCGGCTAGACGTTGAAACGTTTACTCAAGCTGCCGCTGCGTTCGGACTGGGGCTTGGCACCACCACCGTCATTGATCGTTCATTTGACAGCGCGGACCTGGTCGACAAGCCCATTACCGTCAGCCACTTCGTCAATGCCTTTTCGCCACCTGCACTGGCCATCGGCGCAACCCAGAACACCTATTCGCCGTACCTTACCGTAGGCGACAGTCGATCAAGCATCGCGAGCTACGACGTCATTCGCGGCAGCGATTACAGCGAAATCATCACCAACTTTCCGCTGGGCAACATTCTCGTCACGGGCGTTTTTGTCAACATCGACATCGTCGATCCATCCGGACAAGTTCAGACGTATCGACGACCGATGTTTGATCGGGTCGGTTACGTCACTCGTGCGTTGGGCGGATCAGTCAGCGTTGATCCCGCGAGCTTTACGCGTCCTGCGCTGGGCGATCTTGACCTGATGACCATATCGGTGAGCCCATCTCGGCAAGCACTCGATGATTTTTCTGCGCGAAAAACCCGACTTCAGGCGTTGCAGTCTCAGCTTGCAACGCTGGCACCGCAGGTACAGGCACTGCCACCACCGGGCCTTCGCGACGCGACACAGCAAGCGATGGCTCGAAACGCAGTCAATCTCAATCGCTACGCACTCATCGCAACGCAGGAGATCGCGCTAGCCACATTTCTTGGCGCCGCTGACCGGCAGATGGACGATCAGTCGTTACGCACGCTCGTCAAGGCGTATGTGGCGTCCCCGCGGGTCACCATTTCGCAGTCAAAGATCAAATCAAACGCGTTCGCGCTCTCGCTCGACATCCGAAAAAATGACCTACGGACGCTGCCGTTACCGGGTATCTCGTACGCAAACAGCCGCGACTTTGAACGCGTTCGCGGTCTTGGCGAATCTGTCCTTGAAGGCGACATACTGTCGCAATTGACCGGTGACCCCAATCGCTCCATTTCCAGCGTGTTCAGCGGCCTCACCGACAGTTCGCGTTACCTGCCCATAGGCAAAAGCAACCTGGATGCAGCCAACGACCTGAACCTGTCCCCCGAAGTGCGATTGCGCATTCAAGATGCGGTGGGCGCGGGTCGAGTTGTGCTGGCACCGATGGACGTGGTCAATGTGCAGGGAACGCCGGTCACGGCTTGGCTTGAAACCGATCCGAACACGGGATACACCATCAGCACGATGGAAGATGGATCGCATGGCGCCTTTGTCGAATACCTTTTTTTGCTGGCGGGTGTGGAAATTTCGTATTTTGAAGATGCGCAGGCCCAGTTCATTGGCCGCGTAAGCGCCATTGGCGTGTTCGGCGTCGCGTTCATGTCAGCAGTGCTCGAATCCGTCGCCAACGCCGATGGATTTGGCGATATCGCCAAGCGCGTTACCGACAACATCCGCACCATTGTGAAAATTCGCTTGAGTCAGATCAAGGCAGAACTAGCGTTGGCCGGATTTGCCACCCTCAAGGCGTCTGGTGGGGCCGGTATTGTCGTTTCACTGGTGAGCGGCTTGCTTGACGGGCTCACCGATATCACTAAAGCCCTGGTAGGCGAAGGCGGTGACCCACCACTACCGAGTCACCTCTTCTCATCCGCGGTGCCGCCTCTGCCTGCGCCGCAGCCACCGGGCGCAACCGCAGGGCTCACGCTTAGCGCAAGCCTTGATCCCCGGTTTACCGTGCCTTTCCTCGGCGCAGAATTCCCGTCCGTTTATCTAGTGCGCGCCGTCAACACCGGGCCAGCGGCGGACTTCTTTCGGTTCGACTCGACCGGAAGCGGCCCCAACCTCTACGTTACCGACGTTCGATATGTGTGGCCGGTAGTTCGGATTGCGCCGGGTGCTACCTTTGAGTTCCACGTTTGCGTCGCGCCGGATCGGGTGGTGCCTGCGGTGGGCGCGGCCTCTTACCTCCAATTTTCGGGCACCAGCACCACGACACCGTCGGTAACTGCCACGTTTACCGGCAGTTTCGTCACGCCTGCTACCACCGCGCTGTCAATGCGCATCTTGCCCAATCCACAAGTAGCGCTGCCGGGGGCCGTGCTTGCGCAGACGCTGACGGTGGAATCGCGCGGCAACCAGTCCACCAACGTCACGCTGGCCGCTCAATCCTCGCCAGGACTCACGGTAACTGGCGTGCCCGCCAACGTGACATTGTCAGCCGGTGAAAGCCAATCCTTCCCATTTACGGCGACGGTCGCATCAACGGTATCAGCGGGCACCGATCTCAGCACTTTAGTCACCGCAGACTTTGGCGCAGCTTTTCCCGTCCGAACCGCGCTGACGGTGTCGGTGACCTCGGCGGTGACGCAATGTATCGGCCCAGCATCCATTGCGGCAGCACGCATTACCCGAACCAATCTGGCCAGCGTTTTGGGCGCTATGACCAACGACGTTGATCAGCTCGCCGCGCAACCCGGCTCCACCACGTTGCGGCAACAGGTGCTCGCCGAACTCGACAACACCATCAGCCAATTAACCGCGCCGTTCATGACACCCCTGGTGCCGGGATTCACGGCGGTGCGAGCGACGCTAGCAGCAGCGAGTACAGCGTCAGTCGGAGCGGCGCTCGCCAGCCTCGACAGCCAATTCTGCGCGCTACGCACGGCGCTGGTTGCCGCCTACAGCAACGCCTTCCGTGTGTACCTGTCACCCGCCATCGCAACCTCGTTGCCGAATCTCAGCACTCGCGTCAATGTGAACGTTTACAACGACACGCCAGATCCACGCGCGATGAACCTGTCGATCACCGGCTTGCCTTCAGGCGTGACGGCAACGTTCAACACGACGCGCGTCATCGTCCCCGCGAATTACCGCACCAATTTTTATCTGCCGGAGCTTTATGTGACCTTCAACGGCGGAGCGGTAGCGCAGGCCTTTGAATATCAAATTATCGTCACGCCCGAGGACGATCCGGCGAGCGTAAAAACCACCATCGGCCAGCTTACGGTGCGGCCTGAAATCGTGCGCATTGTTGATGTGACGATGAGCCCCACGTACGGCAGCGCCGGAACGAGCTTCACGCCAACCGCTCGTTTGCTCAGTGCAGTCAACGACACGCGCAGCGTGTTCGTGCGCTATGTAGTGAAAAATCGCAACGGCGCGATTGCCTACCAATCAAACACGCCAACCGTTAACTTTACCCCCGGCGATAACGTGCAGACCGTCGCGTTGCAAACGTTTTCGACCACCGGCTATAGCGATGGGCCGTACACGGTTGAAGTGACCGCCTATGACCCCGCCTTTGACGCTATCCCCGGCGCGACAGCCACCGCAACGCTATTTGTCGGTCAACCGTTCGCTGCGGGGCTCACGGTCACGCCATCGCTGATCGCACCAGGCACCAGCACCGTTAACGTTGCGCTCAATCTCGACCGCAGTCTGGTCGCACAACAAAGCCTGAAGCTGCGCAGCACGCTCGGCCTGCCCGCTGGCCCGCTGTCGTTCGCACAAAACGGCAACTACCTTTACGTCTGCCAGAACACGGCGGTCACCATCGTCAACGTCAGCAATCCGGATGCGCCGGTGACCGCCGGCACGTTCGCCAGCGCGTTGCTCACCAACGGCGCACCGAGTGGCTATGAGAGCGTGGATTGCACGGCCTACAACGGTCGGCTCATTGTGGGCTATGACAAAAGATTGCCAGAGCGCTCGGGCTCGCGAACCTTAGCCATCTTCGACATCAGCGGTGCCAACGCAACCAGTCCAGTTCTCGTAACACCGACACCCATCGACACCGGCAAGAAATTTGGCAACGGGCTGCGCTTCGTTGGATCTGACGGCTACATGAGCACGGCTTTGTTCGTCTACAACCCTTATTCAAACTTCATCTTTGATCAGCGCGGCAATGTGCTCAAGTTTGATTTCTCGACGCCCAACGCACCGACGTTCACCGGCAATCTTTATCCAGCGGGCGCGGGCAATCCTCCGGAAAATCAGGCCGACACGGGCGGCCCACACTTCATAAAGGGCGTTACGCCAAACACCAGCAATCGTGCACTCGTCGCAACCACTTCAGGCACCGGAGATTTTTTCAACGGCGTAGGGCGACTGTTGACCATCGACACCTCGCAGCTCGCGACCAACTGTCCGGGCCTGACCAACCCGTGCATCATCTCAACGCTCGATATTCCGCAAGCGCGCCTGCTGATCGGCGTCGCCTCGCAAGGCACGGCTGCCGTGGCAACCGGAGACACTCAGGGGTATTACGACCTGAACAGTGGCTACACCGGCAATCTCACGCTGTCCGCAATAAACCTCGCCAATCCATCCGCGCCGACGCTCAGCAGCACACTGGTCACCCCGCTCGTTCACAACGAGACCTATGCCTGCAATCAGGCGGAGCGCAAGGGCTTTTCGTCGTTGCAGGCATTGACCAACAACTATTACGCCATCGGTGCCTACAACCCTGCCTCATGCACCTGGGTGCTGGTGCTGATCGACGCCAACGATCAGGCGCATTTGCGCTTCATTCCGTACGACGTGCCCGACAGTATTCGTGAATTCGTGCTGAACGGCAATCTGCTTTATGCCGTCACCGCAAGCTCGGTATTGGTGTTCGATTACTCGGGCATTGTTGGCCCCTCAGTCACCGCCAACGTGGTGGTGCCGAAGGGTACAGGTGTCGCGCTGGTGCCCGGCTCGTTCAATCTCGCACCCTCGTCCATTGCCAGCACCGCCACTACCGACACCTTTACGTGGCTGCAACCGACCGTCGCGCCGATCAACTGGCAGGCCACAGTAAGCAACATGCAGCCGGGTAGCGGTCGCCCGGTTGCCAATGGCGGTTCGGTTGCGTTCACGCTACCGTCGCTCGGCTCTGGCACGCTGCTGCTGGCTCCGGCAGTCGTCACCGCCAATCACATCATCGCGGTGTCAGCCTCTACGCCGTTAAATGTTGCAATCGGCGCACCAGCCACCTACGTCATTACGCTCACCAACCCAAGCACAACCTTGCCTGTGACATACACGTTGAGCACGCAAGGTATTCCCACAAGCTGGGTCAAAACGCTGGCACCCACCGTCACCGTATCGGCCAATTCCAGCACGACCACACCGCTGGTTGTGCAAAGCAACGTCGGCCAAAGTGGCGGCAACATAGACTTCCGCGTGGTCGCAACCGCTGGAACCGCGTCTGATGCCGCTGTCGCGACGCTCGCCAACTATTACAACCCCGATCTCGGCCCAGATCCATCAGCCACCATTGTCGATTCCATGTATTCGGTGACACCGAATCCCGCCAGCGGCCCAAAGGGCAGCACCACCACGATCACGGTTCGCGTGAGCAATACGGGCAACTTCACGCAGACTTTTTATCTCGGTAGCGACAATCTCCCCAACGGCTGGAGCACCACCATTCAGCCCGCGTCGGCTATCGTGCCGCCCGGGGAGTTTTACGACTTCAAAGTCGCCGTTGCCATCGCTTCGCCGCCCAGCGCCGTCGTCGGGGCGAATACGTTCATCCTGAACCTCGATGCCTCCAATCAAGCTCGACGCGTGCTGTCACCTGTCGTCAACGTGATTGACGCGGGCGTCGGCGTCAGCGTGTCGCCGAACAGCGGTACCGCCAGCACGCCATTTGTGGCCACCATCACCAATTTCGCGAGCACGAGCGACACCTTCGATCTCGCGCTCACCGGCCCGCTCGGTCCCACAATCACGCCGAGCACCAGTGCCGTGACATTGGCGGCGGGCGCATCCACCACGGTCAACCTGAGCGTGGGAAACCCCGCCGCATTCGCACGCCCCGGCAATAGCAGCTTCACGGTGAACGCCACGTCACGGGCCAACGCCATTGCGTTCGGACGAAGCAGCGCCACGGTAGTGATTCCCGCTTCCACAGCCGTGAGCGTGGTCGGGCAACCCGCCAGTTCCACCGTGTCGTCCACGCCCGCCACGCGAACGGTCAACGTGATCGTGCAAAACCTCGGCAACGTTGAAGACCGCTACAGCCTGACCATCACCGGCAGCACTGGGCCGGTCACAGCTAAGCTGATCGATGCATCCGGCGCGGGCGTCGCCAGCATCGGCAGCATCACCGTTCCTGCCTTCTCATCAGCCGCAATTCGCGCCACCGCCACCATCACCGGCAGCGGATTGGCCACCGTCACCGTACGCGCCACCTCACTCACCACCGGTACACAAGCCAGCACCACGCTCACCTTCAACCCCGCGCCGGTGTGCAGCTTTGACATCGACGGCGACGGCATTGCGCGCCCCTTAACCGATGGCCTGATGATCATCCGCTACATGCTCGGCTTGAGCGGCACACCGCTCATTCAGGGCGCGTTCAACCCGGAAGGCGCGTTCGCCAACATCTCCGACATCAACACCCGGCTCAACCTATTGCGCGGCAACAACTGGCTCGACATCGACGACAATGGCACATCGCTCGCCGAGAGCGATGGCATCCTGCTGCTGCGCGCCATGTTCGGGCTGACCGGCACGGCAGTCACCCACGGCGCTCTCGGCGAAGCGCCGCGCAATCGCGAAGACTGGGCAGCCATAAAGGTCTACCTCAACACCACCTGCAACATGAATCTGCCGTAGTTGAACCGGTCGAATCGGCGTGTTACGACCTGACCGCTAGAATTCATAAGGTCAGTCCATTGCCCGAGTGGTGGAATTGGTAGACACAGCGGACTTAAAATCCGCCGCTTTCGTGAATAGCGGGCGTACCGGTTCGATTCCGGTCTCGGGCACCAACAGGACTTCCAGCAGCGTCTAGAAGAGTCCAAAAATAGACGCCAAACCTTGTAAACATGGCGCTCCTGGCACATTTGCTATACGTCGAAGTCCAATTTTGTCTGCCACCATCTGGGGGCACATGGGGGCATGACCAACTGCGCCGGTTTTGACGCCACTAAACATGCGTACCAATATCGAAATTCGAAGCGTCAAAATCGCCGCAATGGCCTATGGGCCCTGCGAAAGCGGTGCGTCCTCGTCTGATAGACCTGCGCCAACCGCCCCTTACTGGTGGCCTAGCGCAAACGCCCGGCCCTTCGAAGCATGAAACAGGTTTGCCTCGCGCCGATGCGTCTTCTTACTGCATGGACACTGACCGCCAAGTGCGATGTAATTCAAGGCCTGCACTAGGCTAGTCGTAACCGCGAACTGATGATGACCGACCACATGACTGCTGCTGCGGCTGCCACCCAAACGCTAATCGAGGCTCACGCCGCGGTGAAGGCCCGACCGGGGCACGCATTGGCAGAAGTGCTGCTGGCGATCAAGGCGGTCGCGCTGGGCGGCACGGTTGCACAGTTTGTCGACGCCGATCAATTGCTCGACACCGAAACGTTTACGTCTGGGCTGTTTGCGCCCGCCATCAAGCCACTGCTAGAAGCGCGGGCCGCCGCTCAGTTGCGCGACGTGCCGTGGATTGTGGCCTGCCTGTCAAGACGGCTGGCGTGGGTGTATGACTTTGCAGGCGACGATGTCGCCGCCATCGAGATGATTGAAGACGCGCGCAGCGGCTTCCAGACACTCGGCGACTTTGAGGCGCTATCTCGATCTCTCAACAATCTGGGCGTGATCTGGATACGGCGCAACGATCTGGTCGGCGCTGAACGGGTGCTCAATGAAGCCCTCCTCCTCGCTGACCGCATCAATGTGCCGGTGGAGCGTGCCCGCGTGCGCATCAACTATGGCCATTTGTGCGGCATGTTGGGCGAGTATGAACGTGGCAAGCAGATGCTCACGACAGCATTTGAGCTGCTGGTCGTTCTCGGACATCCAGCGCAAACCGCAGCACTGCTCAACCTTGCGCGTCTTGCGCTGGCGCAGGGCCGCACCGACGAGGCGACAACTACCCTTGATCGTGCCCACAAGTTGATCGGCGCTGGCAATCGCCTCGGGCGTATCGAAGGTTGCCTGGTGCGTGGGCAAATCGCGTCGCGCGAAGCAAGACACGACGTCGCGATGCACTTCTTCAACGAAGGCATTGCAATGGCAGCCGAGACAGGCGCTTTGCGCGAAGAGAAAGAGTTGTGGGAAGCGCTAAGCAACGCGCGGGCGGCAGCGTCTGACTTTCAGCAGGCGTATGAGGCAACTCAGCGCGGGCTCGCGCTAGATGATCGCTTGCGTCGCGAACGGGCGCTATTACAGGCGGCGACCACGGTAGAGCGACGCGCCGCCGAACGTGCACAACACGAAGCCGATATTGCGCGCGCCAATGAGGTGGCGCTACGAGAAACGCTGTCGCGACTGGAGCGTACTCAGAGCGATCTCGAACGTGCGAACAGCGACAAAGACACGCTGCTCGCAGAATTGCATCGACAAACACGCGAAGACCCGCTGACTCGTTTGCTCAATCGCCGCGCGTTGGACACGGAGCTTGAACGTGAATGTACAAGGGCCGAGCGGTACAGTCGTCCGCTGGCGCTCGCGTTGCTGGATATCGACAATTTCAAACAGATCAACGACACCCGTTCGCACGCGGTGGGCGACGCGGTGCTCGTGACCGTGGCGCAATGTCTGCGCGATGCGCGAAGGCACAGCGATGTAGTCGCGCGACTGGGCGGTGAAGAAATGGTGGTGCTATTCCCGGAAACCGCTGCGGAGCAGGCACTGGCCGCATGCGAAGCATTGCGCGAACAATTGAGCGCAATCAATTGGCTTGCAATGGACGCGCCGGGTGCGGTGACGGCGAGCTTCGGCGTCGCCGTGTTTCGCGCGGGCGACAACGCGGCGACGATGCTGGCTCGTGCGGATGCAGCGATGTATTCGGCAAAGCGGGCCGGAAAAGACCGTGTCACACTTGCGACATGATGAATGTGTGGCGACTGGAGAAATCCAAACTAGCTTCAGCCTGCAACACGCAACACCGATTGCTGTTCGACCTCAAGAATCAGTGTTGCTTGCTCATCAGGCACCGGGCGACCCAGAAAAAATCCCTGGGCTTTGTCGCAGCCCAAAGCTTTTAACCGCCCTACCT
>JANXNO010000294.1 GCA_025354075.1 Burkholderiales bacterium
ACCAAATTGCCAGCAGCATCTTGTATCCGTACTGTCATCGCTGGCGCAATCGCGGCACCCGATGTCGCATTGGTGGGTTGCTGAATGAATGCAAGTTTGGCCGCAATACCCGCTGCAATATTGAATGATGCGCTCGCCGCAGAAGTCAATGCTCCCGAACTCGCGACCAGCGTGTAGCCGACGCCTAGCTTGTCAATGCTGAGGCCACTGAAAGTCGCCACACCGCTTGAGGCCGCGGCTGTAGTAGTGCCCGATAGTATTCCGCCGCCAGGATTAGTGCCAATGGCGAGCGTCACGTTCGCTGCACTATTCACCAGATTGCCCGCCGCATCCTGTATCTGCACTGTTATCGCCGGCGTAATCGCTGCCGCCGAAGTTGTATTCGTCGGTTGCTGCGCGAAGGCCAGCTTGGCTGCAGCACCGGCGCTGACGTTGATTGCACCGGATGTTTTGTTAATCGCGGGGGTGACAGTATCGGTCGCGGAGATGGTTCGCGAACCTGCCGTTTTGAGTGTTGCGGCAAAGGTACCGACGCCTGCGGTAAGCGGGCTGTCTGCAGGCAGAGTCGCGGCAGGGTCAGAGCTTGTGAAGTGAACTGTTCCGCCGTAGCTGGTCGTGGTGTTGCCAAACGCGTCCTGCGCGGTGACCGTGACGCTAATCGGTGTGCCACTTACAGCGGTGCCAGGTGCCGAGATTGCATAAGTACTGGTTGCGGCGGCGTTGACCGTGATCGAGGCCGAAGTACCCGTGATCGAGGCTGTGACTGTATCGGTCGCCGCGATGGTGTGTACGCCTGCAGTCCTCAACGTGGCTCCGCTGGCGAAGGCATGAACGCCCGCATCGCCGCCGGTGAACGTGTAGTTGATTGGCAGCGTGGCCGCGCCGTCTGTCGACGTGAAATTCACTGTGCCGACATAGCCGGTGGCGACGTTGTTGGACGCGTCACGCGCGGTGACGGTGTAGCTCAGCGCTACACCGGCGGTGGTCGTCGTTGGTGTACCCGAGATGACAAAATTCGTTGCTCCCGCAGCGCCGACGTTGATCGCACCGGAAACACCGGTGATTGATGCCGTCACCGTGTCGGTCGCCGTGATGGTGCGCGAACCGGCGGTTCTGAGCGTGGCTCCACCGGTGAAGCTGTGGACGCCGTTATCGCCCGCCGTGAACGTGTAGTCCGCAGGCAATGTGGCTGCGCCGTCGCTGCTCGTGAAGTGCGCGGTACCGCGATAGCCGGTGGCGATGTTATTGAGTGCATCGAGCGCGGTTACCGTGACGTTGAACGCTGTGCCGCTGACTGCCGATGCAGGGGCCGACACCGCGAAGTGCGTCGCCGGGCCAGGGTTCACGGCTTGCGTCAAATTGGCGCTGGTGCTAGTCGCGAAGCCCACGCTGCCGCTGTACACGGCGGTGATGCCGTGGCTGCCCACAGTCAATGCAGTGGTGCTGCAAGTTGCGATGCCGCTGACGAGCGCAACGCTATTACAGATCGCCGTGACACCATCGTTGAAAGTAACGGTGCCGGTCGGTGTGCCGGTGGCGGGCGCGACGGGCGAAACCGTGGCCGTGAAGGTAACGCTGCTGCCTGCCGTTGACGGGCTGCCGCTGGTGGTCACCGCTGTGGTCGTGCCAGCCAGACCGACTACCTGCGTGATCGCAGGGCTGGTGCTGGCGTTAAGTGCGGCATCACCGCTGTAGGTTACCGTGATCGTGTGTGAGGTGACGCTGAGCGCCGTGGTGGTACAAGTGGCACCGCCCGCAACGAGCGCTACGTTGGCGCAGATCGGAGTAGCGCCGTCGTTGAAGGTGACGGTGCCAGTCGGCACGCCGGTGCCCGGCGCAACCGCAGCGACGGCGGCGGTAAAGGTCACGCCTTCGCCTGCTACGGTGGGTGTCTTGCTGCTGGTTACGGTGCTTGCGCTGTTAGCCTTGTTGACCACTTGCGACAGGACTGCACTGGCGCTGCCACTGAAATTGCTGTCACCCGAGTAGGTGGCCGTGATGCTGTGCGGGCTACCGGTGGCACTGAGTGCGGAGGTGGTGCAGGTCGCTGCGCCAGCACTCACAGTTGCCGCAGCGCAAACTACGGTTGCGCCATCGTTGAAGGCAACCGTTCCCGTCAAGGTGCCGACGCCCGGCGCTGCAGGTGCGATGGTCGCGGTGAAGGTGACCGACTGCCCGGATGCCGATGGATTGGTGCCGGAGGTCAAGGCGGTCGTGCTGCTCGCTTTGCTGATGACTTGTGTCAGCACGCTGCTGGCGCTTGCGCTAAAGCTGGCGTCTCCTCCGTAGCTGGCGGTGACGCTGTGCGAGCCAGTCGTGAGTGTTGACGTGGTGCAGGTGGCGACACCCGCTCCGCTGACAGCTGCGTTGGCGCACACGGTTGCTGCGCCGTCGGTGAAGTTGACGGTGCCAGTTGGCGTACCAGCGCCTGGTGCAGCGACGCTGACTGTGGCGGTAAACGTAACCGACTGCCCGAAGACCGATGGATTGGTGCCCGAGGTCAATACGGTTGACGTGGCTGCCTTGTTCACAACCTGGCTCAGTACGGCGCTAGCTGGGCTCGCATTGAAGCTGGCGTCCCCACCATAAATGGCGGTCACGCTGTGCGGGCTTGCAGCTGTGCTCAGAGCGGAGGTGGTGCAAGTAGCGACACCTGCGCCGCTGACCGCCACGTTGCTGCACAGGGCCGCAGCGCCGTCGTTAAACGTGACCGTGCCGCTAGGCGTGCCGCTCGCGGGAGCCACCGCAGTAACCGTGGCCGTGAAGGTGACGCTTTGTCCGAAGTTTGACGGGTTGACGCTGGAGGCGAGTGCGGTGGTTGCGTTTGCTTTGGTGACAACTTGGTTGACCGCCGCTGAGGTGCTGGTGAAGAAGCTTGTATCACCGGCGTAAATGGCAGTCATACTGTGTGGGCTGGCCGCCACTGTGAGCGCCGAGGTTGTGCAGGTGGCGACGCCGCTGCCGTTCACGGCGACGTTGCTACAGACGGCTGTCGCGCCGTCGTTGAACGTAACCGTTCCTGTGGGAACGCCCGTGCCTTGTGGCGTGACCGTCGCCGTGAAGGTGACCGGCTGCCCGGCAATGCTTGGATTCAGGCTGGACGCCAGGGCCGTTGTCGTGGCTGCCTTGTTGACATTCAGCGTGAAGTTCTGAACAGCGTTCGGCGTTGTCGAGCTGCTTGCAGTGAAGGTGAGGGCGTAGGTGCCGACACCGCCTGCAGTCGGCGTGCCGGAGAGCGTGCCGTTACCGGGCGTACCAGCGGCATAGGCGATTCCGCCGGGCAGCGCTGCGCCGCCAATGGCAATGGTCGGAAGCGGGAAGCCACTTGCCGTGATCGGCAGGCTGCATGCAACACCAACGATGCAGGTAAGCGAATTAGCACTCGTAACGGCTGGCGCCTGGTTGACAGTCAGGGTGAACGACTGTGTGCTGTTGGGCGGAATGCCGTTGCCCGCTGTTAACGTGATCGGGTAGGTGCCACCGGTGCCCGCAGCGGGCGTACCGGCCAGCGTGGCGCTAAGGCCGCTCGCGTATGCGAACGCGACGCCGGACGGCAGCGTGCCGGTTTGTGTGATGCTGGTGGTGGCGGGTGTCGCTGTGGTGGTGACAGAGAAAGTGCCCGCAGCGCCCGTGGCGAACGTCGTGCTGTTAGCGCTCGTGAAGGTGGGCGGCAGGCCGAGGTTCAACGTGAACTGCTGGGTGGCGTCGCTGCCAAAACCGTTGCTTGCAGTGAGCGTGCAGATGTAAGTGCCACCCTGAGCGACGGTGGGATTACCAGCCAATGTACCGGTATTGTTTCCGTTGTTGGTGATAGCAATGGTCACCGGCAACGCGGCGTTGCAGGCGGTAAGTGCGAAGTTGGAGCTGGGCACGCCGGTGGCAGTGAAGGTGAAACTATTGGCCTGACCGGGGATGAAGGTCGCGTTGTTGATGCTCGTGATTGTTGGCGGACGTTTGATGTCGATGCTGACCGTCGCTGGCGCGGAGTCAGCCGAGCCGTCGTTGGCCCTGAAGGTGAAGCTGTCGCTGACACCGGCGCTGGCATTTGGCGTGTAAGTTAGGTTTGGCGCGGTGCCGCTTAACACGCCCTGCGTTGGCGGTGTGACAATGGCGAAGGTGAGTGGCGAGCCTTCGAAGTCGGAGCCTGTGAGCGCAATCGCCAGGCTCTGACCGACAACCGCAGTGACGCTCTGGGCGTTGGCGACAGGCGGTGAATTCAAGTCTACCTCTACGCGAAAGAGAATGTTTCCACTGTCGACAGCGCTAAAGAAATTGGTGAAATCCGAGCCCTTTGGTGCATCACCCGCGGGGTCTGTCGCAACCGGAGAGATGCCCGCCCAACTAATTTTCAAACCATCGAGCGAGACCGCGGCGATCAGCTGACTAGACATGGAAACGGCAAATGCGGCGACGATGACGAGCTGCATGCCATTCCAGCCGCGACGACGGGCAAACCAGACAGACAGCGCCAACAACAGCGCGGTGAGCGCCAGAGACAGCTTGGCCAGGGTTGGCACGACGACGAGCGGCGGGCCGTCCACCAGAATCGCGTTCCCAGCCGAAGTGAGCGTTAGCGCATCGCTGCCGACGAGACCATCAGAGCCGACTGAGGTGACAGCAACGCGCATTTTCTGGCCATTGGCTGGCAAGAAAATACCCGGGATGTACGTTTCAACTGCCGTGGTCCCGTTGGCCCCGCTGCCGCGCACGAGCGGGGTGGGCGTGCTGCTGATAATGGTTGCCGGACCAATCGCGGCGCCGTTACAGCTTTGCAGGGTGATCGACTGAATGCGATAGCCCGACGCGTCGGCGATGACCGTGGTGTTGAGCACACGCTCAACTCCGGCGAACGGGCCGTTGGCCGTACTAACGGAGCAGCCCGTACTAGCGTTATTGTCGGCGTCAATAAGGACGCTGACGGTGGTGATGGCAGCAAAGCTTGCCGAAGCAGCCATTGCACCCGCAGTGGCGATTGCCATTGTTGCGGCCCGCATCCAGGCGGTCCATCGAGAGGGCTGGGGCACTTTGCCTTTGAGCACATCGCGCTTGTTAAACAGCGCATTAACGACATCACCAACTCGGACAAATACGCCTGATCTCATGCAACCCCCCCAACCCGTTTTTCTTGGCGAGGAACTGAAAGGAAAGCTCGACTCAGTTCGCACCGCAATGTCATATGTTTTGTGTAGCTAAACAAAACATAAGGAATGATCTTATGCTCACTTTGAAATGTTCGCAAGCGCATTTCCATCGCCACAACATAAAAAAATAGTTCATGATTTCCCGTTCGCTTCCAGATTTCCCCATAGCTGCGTACGCTGAATTTAGTCATGTTG
The DNA here is from genome assembly GCA_025354075.1 of Burkholderiales bacterium. Taxonomy (GTDB): domain Bacteria; phylum Pseudomonadota; class Gammaproteobacteria; order Burkholderiales; family Casimicrobiaceae; genus Casimicrobium. The sequence continues at coordinate 5,337 of JANXNO010000294.1, forward strand.
TTTACGCAATATTCTGGTAGTTAGCCGCAACAAAGCGTCACCCTAAAGCAAGCGCAGCGCTAAAAAATTCCAGCGTCATAATTTGATTTTTCAGCGTACCATTCGTGGCACGACGAGCGCCGCGTGAAACAAGTATTAGCCGTATTGATCGTTGTTCTTAATGTCTGTGTTCGTCGCATGCGCGATTGGTGCGCGTCAAAGCATGGACGATACGCGCGCGTTGTGTCTCGGTTGAGCATCGACAAACCGGGCGCGCTTTTCCGCCAGCAAAACTTTCTCGCGAGCACCCGTCCCGACGCGAAATACAGTCGGGTGGAATGCGGCGGAATCTCGTGCCTCGCTTGCTATCGCATGACGCCAGAAGGGCTTGGTACGCAGGCGAACTTCACCGGGCAATTCAAAGTCACTGATCCGAAAACGGTGTTCGGGCCTTACCAAAAAATCGCGGATTAGCCGATGCAAAAATTCGGTGGGTTTAACGCCGAAACAGGGTGACACGATTTCAGATCCAGCGATGTGTGGTTCCTGTCACGTGGTCGAAACACCGATTCTTGATGCGAAGAAAGTTACAACGAAAAACCGTTCGAGACACAGCGTAAATCGCACGAACAAACCACGTACCTCTACGGGTTGAACAGCAGCTTTCAGACCAAGGCCCGGATCGCATGACGCCCGCTACCTGGTCAAGCAACCGGAAGTACGCGTCGTGGATCGTGCCGCTCGGCGCGACTGCGACGCGAAGCCCCGGTCATTTCACCAGCACCGGCAGCGATTTGGTGACCTGTGTCATTCCGTCTGGTATTTCCGCGAGCGTCAAAAACGTGCGTACCTTACTCAACTATCAACTGATCCCGCCCTACTACCTGAAGGATCGTTTAACCGTGGGCAAAGGCCAACCGGCCAGGGAGCGGTTGCGCACGCTGACGCAGCCGGTCGACTACAACAACACAGCAGCGAAAGGCGGGAAAATTTCAGTGGCCTCCGCTGCCACCGCTGTGCGATAGCGCCGCGTTTCGCCATCCACATCAGCGAAGTGTGGGCGCGCCCAAATGGTTACGCTCACTTATCAGCTTTATGCTGTAAGCCTTGATTCGCTGGGGCTAGAGGGCGATAACGTTGCAAGTCGACTTTGCAACAAAACGAGCACTGTACTCTTTGCAGTTGCACATATCGAATCAACTCACCGCTAACCGTACCGAAGCGATGATCGTTGACTCATAAGTCAGCGTGCCGAGCGCTGTTAAAGATTCGGGCAAGAGTATCTTCGGTTTCGCGCTTCACAGAGACGCATCGAGCTACCGACAAGTTACTCCCAGACCACTGGCCCTGGCTGCAAGTACCACTGCTCAACCCGCGCGGCCACTGCGGCCTCAATGCGATTGCGCTTGATTTTGAGCGTTGGCGTTAGAAATCCGTTTTCGATACCCCACGGTTCGCGCGCGATCACCAGCATGCGTACCCGCTCGTAGTCCGGCAGATCGGCGTTCAATGTCTTGAGCAGCGCGGCGAGTTCTGCCGCAACGCGCTCACGTACCGCTGGATTCTTCACCTGCGGGCGCAAGGTTTCTGCCAGCACCACCATCGCGTACGGTGCCTGCTGACCCACGCCGGAGACCATGCACAACTCGACCATCGGGCTGGCATTGATGGTGTTCTCAATCGGCGCGGGCGCAACGTATTTTCCTTTCGCCGTTTTGAACAATTCTTTCTTGCGGCCAGTCAGCTTGAGCAGGCCATCGGCCCGAATTTCGCCCAGATCGCCGGTACGAAAAAAGCCATCTTCGGTGAAGCTTTCGGCGTCGAGCTCTGGCTGTTTGAAGTAGCCCGCCAGTTGCCCGGGCGACTTGATCAGCACCTCCTGTTCATCGCTGATACGTACTTGAACACCAGGTAGCGGTGAGCCTACATAACCCTTGGCATGCAGCGCGATGGAGGAGGCACACGAATAACCAAAATCCTCAGTCATACCGTACCCTTCAACCAGGTTTAAACCAAGGCGTCGATACCAGTCGATCAGATCCGACGGAATCGGTGCAGAGCCGCTGCCTGCGTGGCGTACGTGATCGAGACCGAGGCCGGTGAGCACCTTGCGGCCAACAATGTTTCCGATGATCGGAATGCGCAACAGCAGGTTCAATTTCTGCGGCGACATTTTGGTGAATACGCCCTGCTGAAACTTGAGCCACAGGCGCGGCACTGACACAAATACGGTCGGTCGGGCGCGTTGCAAATCCTTGAGAAACGTATCGAGCGTCTCAGCAAAAAAGAAGTGACCGCGACCTTCGACGATGCCCGCGCATTCAATCCACGCCCGCTCCACCACGTGGGCCAGCGGCAGGTAGGACAGGATGCGGATTTCCTCAGTGGGGCCGATCGCGCTGCGGATATTGCCGACGATGCCTTCCGCCGCGCGCGTGATGCGGTCAAAGCGATGCATCACACCCTTTGGCCTGCCGGTTGAGCCGGAGGTGTACATCAGCAGCGCAATGTCGTCTGCGCCGCGCGCGGGCTGCCCGCTGAGGGGCTCGGTGCGCGAGGTGATGGCGTCCCAATTCTCAAATGCTGCGATGGCTGCAGGCGGTGCCAATGGAAACGCAATGCAGGGCAGGCCAGTCGGCACGGCGCTCGCCTGATGCGCCCACGAATCGAGCTTGCCGACGAACAAGAGGCTCGCCTCGCTGTGCGTGAGCACGTAGCTCACGGTGTCGGCAGTTTCAGTCGGAAAAATCGCCACGGTCGTGCCACCGGCCATCCAGATCGCCAGTTCACACATAAAAAAGTGCGCGCAGTTTTTCGACAAAATGGCCACCCGAAAGCCCGGCGCAAAGCCCAGACTTTTCAGGTGCGTAGCCATGCGCCGCGCCTGATCCAGCGTCTGTCGCCAGGTGTAATCGACCACCGCGCCGCCACCGGTCGGCTGCGTCAGCCACAGGTAATTGGGGCGCGTCGCCTCGTGCTCGTATACGTAATCTAGCATCAGTTTTGACGAAGTTGCTGTGGTCGGGGTTGTACTCATGTTTGCTGCTCCTTGGGTACTGCTGCGCGCAGTTTGTCTTTTTTGTTCGGACGTTTGCCCTTTATGCCGCCGTTGGCGGGCCCGGTGTCGGGTGCGATTTCCAGCGGCACAAATCCTTCGATGTGCTCCAGCGACAGCTCGAAGTTTTGACGTTTTTGAATCAGACGAAAATGCGCCTCCGTCGCTGCGCTCACGAAGCTTACCGCCAGCCCGGCAATGCCCGCGCGACCGGTGCGACCAATGCGATGAACGTAGTCCACCGCTGATCGCGGCAGGTCATAGTTCACCACAACCGGTAATTCGGCGATGTCGAGCCCGCGCGATGCCACATCGGTCGCCACGACCACTTTGAGCCGTGACGCCTTGAAGTCAGCGAGCACCTGGGTGCGCTTGCCCTGACTCAGCTCGCCATGAAACGGCTCGGCGTTGATACGTGCTTTGCGTAATTTCTCCGAGACGATCTCTGCGCCGTGTTTGGTGGCCACGAAGACGAGAACGCGCTGCCATTCCTGTTTGTTGTGTTCGATCAAATACCGCAGCAGCTGCGTGCGGCGCGGCGCGTCCACGGCGATGGCGCGTTGCGTGATGTCGGGCTGTGTTTCAGGCGCGCGCGGCGCGATGATGCGTACCGGATCTTGCAACAACGTTTGCGCCAGTTGCTCAACAGCATGCGGAAAGGTGGCGGAGAAAAACAGGTTTTGCCGAACGTTTGGCAGCAAGTCGAGCACGCGTGCCAGCTCATCGGCAAAGCCCAGATCGAACAACCGGTCCGCTTCGTCAAGCACCAGCGTCTGGACGGCATCGAGGGTGAGTGCGTTGTGGTCAATCAGGTCAAGCAAGCGGCCTGGTGTCGCCACCACAATATCGGTGCCGCCGCGCAGACCCAGCATCTGCGGATTGATTGACACGCCGCCGAACACGGTGGTGACTTTGATCGCACTGGCTAGATGCGGCGGATGCGGTAGATATCGTGCCCAATCACGAAACGTTTCGCCGACCTGTGCCGCCAGCTCGCGCGTAGGCACCAGGATCAGCGCCTTGACGCTACGCGTTTTCGACTGAGTCGCCGCCTCTAGTTGCTGCAGAATCGGCAGCACGAAGGCAGCCGTTTTGCCGGAGCCTGTTTGTGCTGAACCGAGCACGTCGCGCCCTGCCAGTGCTGCGGGAATCGCGGCCCGTTGTATGGGCGTGGGAGTGACGTAGTTTTTGCCGCTAACGGCGCGCAGCAGCGCGGGAGACAGACCGAGTGAGGCGAAGGGCATGGCAGGTGAATTGCGAAGTCGTGCAGTATGCGTAAGCCGCTGAGTTTAAGACCACTGCCGTGCAATCCTGCGGTGGTGGTTTTGCTGCACCGCAGGACGCGGGCCAATCGGGATTGGAGGCGTTATCGAGCCGCACTCGCCAGGGCGGCATCGCTGAACCGTGTTGGGCTCCATCTGCCCTGCCATTTTCGCGTGTGCCATCGGCTACGTGCGCAATCGATAGCCACATCGCCGCGCACTTTTTTCGCCATGTATGTCCGCATGACGCGCCAGACTTCGTAACAGTGAGTAGATCGTGGAGCGGGGCAAACAACGCCGTACACGAACATTCCCCGCCTATTTTTTGAAATTACACGAGGACGCATCATGGCGAACCCTGTCACCAAAAATAATCTCGAATCCGCGCACTTCCTGAGTTTTGGCGGCGCTGTGCAGGCGCGCCTGTTAGCGTGCCTGAGAAACGATGGCAGCAATATCCGCCCGTTCAGCCCGCCTAGTGAAGCCATTCAAGCGATCAAGGACGGGCTCAATCTGGTGCAGCCCAAAAATCCTGGCATGAAGCGCATCACCGACTCCATCCCCAACACCTTTGACCAGCAGACCATTGACGCGGTGCTGTCGTACAAGTCCCTCAACGGCATCATCCGCGCCGGGCAAAAGCTCGACAACATCGTTGGGCGCGGCACGCTGGCCCGACTCGACACGGAGCTTAAAAATTTGGGGCCTGCACCGGCACCGACGCCGGTGATTCCTGAGTTCGGCTCCACGCAATGGACATTCAGGTTTTTCTGCGACAAAGGCATCTTTGGAAAAGGCGAGTTCAGCCTGTTTATCAACAGCAGCGAGGTTCAGGACAGTGCGGACTTTGCTATCCGTGAGATTTTCGCGGGCAGCGGCCTCGCGTCGGGCTTCAAGGGCGTGTCTCGCGGCGCATTCACTACGCCGAAAAAAATTCTGGTTGACCGGTTTGCCTCCGCGGTGGTCGATTTCTCAATTACCCGAGGCACGACGCCGACCCTGCGCGGCAACATGCGATTGCAGCTTCGCGGCGACGATGCGCTCACGGTGTCGTTTCTGTTGCCGGACTTTCAGGATGAGACGCTGGGGCTGACGCAAGGCATCACCACGATCCGTGGTCTGATGGGCACCGGCACCTAGCGATACGCGTCAAATGTTAACAACTTATCGGGGCAGCCCTCGTTACGTCTGGGCTTAGACCGAATTTCTTTACAAAGTCGACTTTTTGACTAAATAGCTGTTAAGCCCATATTAGATGAGCGTTACTACGTAGAGTTGTCAAGGAAGTGCATTGATCGTTTCGCCTGGGCGGGTGCAGCTCACTCCGTGCTGTTATCGGGCATTTCGACGCTGACTTGAAGGCCCGGTCGCGCGTTGCCGATCACGAAGCTGCCGCCATGCGCCAGCGCCACCAGCCTGCACAGATAGAGCCCCAAACCCACGCCGCCCGTGCTGCGTTCGCGGGCCGCGTCCCCTCGGTAGAACGGCTCTGCGAGATGCGCAAGCTGCTCGTCGGGCACGCCGCTGCCATGATCGCGAACCGTAATCCGCACGCCGCTAGCCACGCGAATAACCGTGATCTCAGGTGGCAGCGCTACGCCGCTACTGTGCCACAGCGCGTTGTCGAGCAGATTTCTGAGCAGCAGACGAATGCGTGCGCGATCAAGCCACAGCGTCGGAAGATCAGTCGCAATGTGCTGCCTGACCGATGCGCCTTCCGGCAAGCTGGCCAGCACCTCCGTTACCAGCATCGTCACATCGGTCGCTTCGCCTTGCAGATGGACGTGTGGGCTCGCCAGGCGTTCGCTCTCAAGCAGGTCGGCAATCAGGTTTCGCATCATGCCAAGGTCACGCAGTAGCGCGTCGCGGCTGGGCTGGATGTCGGCGGTTTCAGGCAGCAGCTCGGTGTTGAGTCGCGCCCGGGTCAGGGGGCTGCGCAGCTCATGGCTGATGGCGAGTAGCAACGCGCGCTTGGCGTCCAGCATCTGTTGAATATCGCCGCCCATGGTGTTGATGGTGGCCGCGAGTTCGCCCAGTTCGTCAGGTTTAATGGCGTGGCGCACGGCAATGGGCGTGGCAAACTCACCGCGACCGAAACGCTGCGCACCGGCACGAATATCGTCGAGCGGGCGCAGCAGACGCCGCACGCGCAGATACGCCAGCGCCGTGAGGATCAGCAGCGTGGCAAGCGTCAGCCAGGCAATCATGCGCGGCTGGTCGTCGCTGAGCGGTCGAATCACGCCAAACTGCACGCGATGACCGTCGGCCAGCGTTCTCTCCAGCAGGCGCGGCTCCGTACGGTGCCAGTCGTCGGCGGCACCTGAATCACGCCAGCGGTGGTCGCGGTCAGAGTTTTCGGCGTGGCTGCGCCAGTTAACAACGGGGCCGCTGATGCGCACAGTGACCGGCAGTCGTTGCACAATCGCCTGTGCCCGTTCAACGCTTGGCGGCGTGCCAATTTCACTGGCAAGACGATCAACGTAATCGACCAATAAGGGGCGCGCTGCGTCTCGCCAGCCCGCCGACATCACATATTGCATGCCCAACAAAAACGTGACCGTCATGGCCAGCGCGAGCAGCAGAAACAGCGCCACCAGGCGCACCCGCAGCGAGTGCGCGAGCGAACGACGCAACCGCTGGTGCCAGCGCGGAGCGCGCACTGTCGCGATCATGCCTGCACGCGGGCCAGCGCCAGCGCGTAGCCCGCGTTACGCATCGTCTTGATTGCGTCCAGCGGCTCCAGCTTTTTGCGCAGGCGGCTCACCACAATATCCACCGCGCGAGTGAATAGTTCAACGTCGTGGCCGCGCAGACTGTTGAGAATGTCGTCGCGACTGAACACCTTGCCGGCTTCGCGCGCGAGCAGGTGGAGCAGGTCAAATTCAGTGCTGGTCAGCTCGATCACTTCACCCTGACGCTGCACGCTCCGTGTGGTCGGGTCGATAGTCAGCCCGTCGAACAGCAGTCGGGCCAAGGCAGGCGCGGTGATCGTCCGGCGGCGCAGCACGGTTTGCATTCGCGCCACCAGTTCACGAGGCTCGAACGGCTTGGGCAGGTAATCGTCCGCGCCCAGTTCGAGCCCCACCACACGATCCATCACGTCGCCACGCGCCGTCAACATGATGATCGGCACGTCGCTCTCCTTGCGAATGGTGCGGCACAGCTCAAAGCCATCCATCTCGGGCAACATCACATCGAGAATGGCCGCATCAATACCGCCTTCACGCAGACGCGCGAGCCCTGTGCTGGGCCGCAGCGCGCATACCAGCGTCAAGTCAAAGCGCTGGAAATACACGGCCAGCGGCGGACCCAGTTGCGCGTCGTCGTCAATCAGTAATATGGTTGGCATGAGAGATTGTCACATCTTGAACGTCAGTGAACGTACGAATCCACCGATCCGGCCCGCGCCGCTGCGGCTGAGCGTTGCATGGGTCGAACCGGTCGCAGCGCACGTCGCGACTAAAGCCGCTCCCGCCGACGGCGGGTATGTTGACTTCTTTCGAGCGTTAAGCCGCGATCAGCTGCGCCGAAACCAGCCACCGCGCTGTGCCGTGAAGTCACGCACCTTTTGTTGCTGTGCTGGCGACAGGCTGTCGTAGAAGTCGGCGATGGCGGCGATCATCTCGGGGCTCTTGCCCTGAACGGTGGTTGTTTTTTCAGTAACCAGCGTTTGCGCACGGGTGCGGTCAAACTTTTCGCCGGAGATCAGTGCTTTGAGCTCGGCACGCGGCTCCTTGCCTTGCGCCATCATCGCGGTGCGCTGCTCGTGAAACTTGTCGGCGACGACGTTGAGGCGCTTTTTCTGGTCGTCGTTCAGTTCCAGTTTGCTGGCGACGCGGTCGATCATTTTGCCGCGAAATTTGGCGATATCTTCAGCACTCGCGTTGGCCGCGTAGTCGTGTCGCGAATGGCTGCATGCGCTCAAGCTGCCAGCAAGGAGGGTCGCGCCGAACAAGCCAATGAGTGTTTTTTTGATCCAGGGTTTCATGACAGTATTTCCTTTTAGGAGGTGAATTGAAGGTGTTCACGGACAGGTGTCATGTTGTCGGAGCAAAGGCGATAAGTCCTCTCGGGGCGGTATCGGATTGTTTCGTTATGTTTCATGGGTGCAGGACGAACGCAAGCAACCGCGTCCAGACTGGCTTGCGCCGCTGAAAAAAAGCACGCACGACCGCGCGTTGGCAACGCGTGGATTCGCTAGACTATTCATTCGCGCGGCTTTGCCTGAGCGCGTTCTGGCACACACTTGCGATGTAGCCTCAACCCAAGAGTTTCCGTATGAACACCATCACGCATCACATTCCCGGTCTTACCCTCACATCTCGCCGCTTCGAGTTGCCGGTGGACTACGCTAATCCATCAGCGGCAAAAATTAATGTGTTCGCCCGCGAAGTCGTAGCACCCGGCAAGGAGAGTGCTGATCTGCCGTATCTGGTGTTTTTTCAGGGTGGGCCGGGCTCGGGTGCGCCGCGTCCAACCGGCAGCAGCGGCTGGATCAAGCGAGCGGTGCAAGAGTTCCGGGTGTTGCTGCTTGATCAGCGTGGCACGGGCGCGTCAACGCCAATCACCGCACAATCACTGCGGCATCTGACGCCTGAGGCGCAAGCGGACTATTTGCAACACTTTCGCGCTGACAACATCGTGCGTGATGCCGAAGCGATTCGCCAAACGCTGATCGGAGACACACCGTGGAGCATTCTTGGCCAGAGCTTTGGTGGGTTTTGTGCGATGAACTATCTTTCGAGCGCGCCTGAGGCGTTGAAAGAAGTGCTCATCACCGGCGGGATCCCGTCACTCACACGCACGGTCGATGACGTATATCGCGCCACCTACCCGCGTGTGATGGCAAAAAACCGCAGCTTCTATGAACGTTATCCAGATGATGTGCAGCGGGTTCGCGAGATCGTGCAGCACCTTGCCCGTTATGACGTGCAGCTACCTGGTGGCGGCAGGCTGACGGCGCAGCGCTTCCTGCAGCTTGGGCTGTCGTTTGGCATGAGTGACGGCTTTGAAGCCGTTCACTACCTGATTGAGGAGGCATGGGTTGACGGTGCGCACGGTCGGGAAATGAACTGGAATTTTTTGTCGTATATCGAACACTCGCAGAGCTTTGACACGCACCCGATCTATTCGCTGCTGCAAGAGGCGTGTTACACCCAGCAAGTGGCCAGCGATTGGTCGGCTGAGCGGTTGCTGGGCGAATTTCGGCCATTCAGTCCGGGCCCGGACGACCCCGTGCTGTTTACCGGCGAGATGATTTATCCGTGGATGTTCGACACCTATCCGCAATTGCAGCCGTTTAAAAAGGCCGCAGACTTACTCGCGAAGAAAACCGACTGGCCGATGCTCTACAACGTCGAGCGCTTGTGCAATAACGTGGTTCCTGTCGCCGCTGCCGTGTACTACGACGACATGTACGTACACCGCGAATTTTCTGAAGAGACCGCGCAAATCGTGCCCAACGTCAAGCTCTGGGTGACCAGCGAGTACGAGCACAACGGTCTGCGCGCTGACGGCGAAGCGGTGCTTGATCGCCTGCTCAAGATGGCGCGCGGCGACCTTTGAGCGCGATGCTGGCCGGTGTCGTCGAGCGTTTGCGACGCACGCCTGCAACTACATCGACGCCCGCGACTTAACGCACCAACGGTCTCACCGCCGTAAACCCGCCATCGACCGTCCACGTCTGCCCGGTGACGCGGCGCGCAGCATCGGACAGCAACCACAGCATCACCTCCGCGATCTCGTCGGCGGTGCCGATGCTGCCCAGCGGATATTGCTTCGCGCTGGCCTCGCGCAATGCGGTTGACGACAAAAATTTCGCGGCTGCGGGTGTGTCCATGAGGCCCGGTGCCACGGCATTAAAGCGCATACCGCTCGCGGCATAGGTCGCAGCGGCGGAGCGCACCATTGCCTCCAGCCCGCCTTTGGCTGCGGCTACGGCTTCGTGGTTGGCAATGCCAATACCCGCTGCAATGGTCGAGACAAAACACGCAGAAGCGGGGATCGCCGCAGTGCGCGCTGCGGACACGAACGCGCCGAGCGTGAAGAAGGCGCTGTCCAGATTGGCGCGCATCACGTCGCGATATTGCGCCTCTGTCGTGCGGCCTGCGGGCGCGAGCAAAATGTTGCCGACGCAGTGAGCAAGCATCGTTGGCGCGCCGAGCGTTTCAACGCAGACTTTGACGGCGTATTGCGCGCCTTCATGGGTAGAAACGTCGGCGACGATGTGCGTGGGCGAGTTGGTGTGTGCCTCGCCGAACGCGTCAACGAGGTGTTGCGCATCGCGGCTGACCACCGCGATTTGCGCGCCGGTCATTGCGGCGCGAGCGACGATGGCGCGACCGAGTCCGCCCGCTGCGCCGGTGACTAAAAGAACGTGTGACATGTTGAGCCTTGGGGTTTTGTTTTTGGCTCCCTGAGTTGTAATTGTCTCGCACCTCCGTCAAAGGGCTCCGTGAGCCGCTGAGCCAAGCTCGCACAACGCGGGGCAAGCTGATCAGAATTGCAGAGCGGATCCGACGGCAGCTTTTAGCTAAAACTGATTGCGTATAAGGGGTTGAGTGCTTTTTTGCACAATATCGATAAGTAATGATTTAGCCGGTTAGCCCTTGTGTGGAAAGTCTTTTACGCAAAAGTTGTTAGCTGCGCGCCGAGTAACTTGGCGGGGGCGACCATCCTGCACTGAGCCTTCCGATGTTCGGTGAGGCCGAGCCGCCGCTTGCTTTTGCCCCCCCGCCCGCCAAGGCAAGGAGGGTCGAACAGTGCGTCCTACTTATTCGGCTGCGGCGTCATACGCAAATACGGACGAATCGCGTTGAAGCCTTTCGGGAATCGCTGAGCTAATTCCGCCGGGTCTTGCAGGCTCGGCACGATCACCACGTCGTCACCATCCTTCCAGTTCGCAGGCGTGGCGACCTTGTGGTTGTCGGTGAGTTGCAGCGAGTCAATCACGCGCAAAATTTCGTCGAAATTGCGACCTGTGCTCGCTGGATACGTGAACGTAGTACGGATCACTTTTTTCGGATCGATGATAAATACACTGCGCACCGTTTGCGTCGCAAGCGCCTTCGGATGAATCATGTCGTAGAGCGTCGCGACAGAGCGGTCCGCGTCCGCGATGATCGGGAAGTTGACGGTTGTTTTTTGCGTGTCGTTGATGTCGTCGATCCACTTTTTGTGCTGATCGACCGGGTCAACGCTCACGGCAATGGGTTTGACGCCGCGCTTGGCAAACTCGGTCGCCAGCGCTGCGGTTTTCCCCAGCTCGGTCGTGCAAACTGGAGTGAAATCGGCAGGATGAGAAAACAGAACGACCCACGACTTGCCCGCCCACTCATGAAAGTGGATCGTGCCTTCGGTTGAGTCTTGCGTGAAATCAGGGGCGGAGTCGCCCAGACGAAGTGTGGTCATAGCTGCAAAGTCTTTCTGTAATCGAACACGCATTATGCGACTGCGACCGTGCACAAGATGCTCGTTAAATCAGTGTTTGTTTATGCCGCTTGATTGCCGCGGCAGGCCGGTCTAGCATCATGCGCATGTCTAAATCTCGTTCGCGACAAACCGTAGCCAAAGATCGGAGAGGCCGCACGCTCGACTGGCTGAGCGATCACGTGGTGGGCAGTGATAAAGAGGGTGCCGCGCCGCGAGCTCGTGCGCTGACCTGGCTGCGTGATCATGGGTCGCCGCGCATGGTGATGTCGCTGATGTTGGCCTCGACCATTGGCTGCGGTTTCATGACATCGCTAGCGCTCCATGGCATCGGGCTTAGCGCGCCTATCGTGCGCTATCCGCTGGCGGTGCTCGCTGCGTGGGCTGTGTTTTTGGGGCTCGTGAGCGTGTGGGTGTGGTGGCAGCGCCGCGAGAATGTGCGCTTTGAACCGGCGCGAAGTTCCGCGCAGGGCAAATCGTCTTCGAGCGGAATTGACCTGCCGGTTGGCGGTGGTTCCAGCAGTTCTGGCGGCGGTGGTAGCGGCTCGTCGTGGGGCGGAGGAGGCGGTGGTCGCTTCGGCGGAGGTGGCGCCAGCGACTCGTTCGCTGAGGGCCCAGGCTCTAGTCTGGCGAGCGGATTTGTGTCGGGCGGTAGTTCCGGCAGTACCGAAAGTTCCGGCGTCGTGAGCGGCGGCGGAGGCGGCAAAGGCGGCGGTTGGGACCTCGATCTGGGCGGCGACGACGGCGGCTTTATCGTGCTGCTGATTGGTATCGT